>QNDV01000110.1 GCA_003646045.1 bacterium | reverse complement strand
TCGTGCCGGATGGTACCCCCCCACAGCGAGAGTCCCGTTTGCAGGTCGTATATTTCGAGGGTCACCGTCAACCGGCGGCGGGTCGTGATGGTAGCGACCCCTTCGTTGGCGTGCAGTTGGCGTCCGTCGTGATCACGCTGGTTGCGCGTCACGGATCCCGCTGATTCATGCAGGGAGACCTCGTTGCCGTCAAGCCGCACCAGCGCGAGGTAGCGGGCACCGGGCAGTTCGCGGGCGACAGGGTCCAACTGATCCGGACGCAGCAACCCGCCGCGGGCAAAAACAGTCAGACCATCCGCCAGGGTCGAGTCGGTCACGGCCGCGGCCACAGTCGGCCAGGGCCAGATATTCATCTGTGGAGCCTCAGCCAGGAAAGCGCCGTACAGCACCGGCGCCCAGGCTTCCGTCT
Source organism: bacterium (assembly GCA_003646045.1). Next base: position 6,823 of record QNDV01000110.1, on the reverse strand, counting down.
GTGCCAGCAGGTCACCGATCGGCGGCGCGTCGGGTCCAACGGGATAGTCGTCCAGTAAACGAGTCGAAGCCACGAACCCACCCACGGCGACCACGCCCGCATCCAGCAGGGACGGATCGAAATCCCGTCCGGTCTGGACGTTGGATACCTTGGTGGTACAGGCAGCGACCAGTACCACCAGGGGCAGCAGAATGAACTGGCCTCGGTATCGCACGGGACTCCTTACGGACGAGGATCGTGTGCAGGCGGCGACAGGATCCAGGCAGCACCGTCCCAGCGGACGGCCGCCCACGAATCAGCCACCGGCAGATCGGAACCGCGGATGGCCACGGCCACGGACCGGCGGCGCGCCGCACTGGCCACATTCTCAGCGTCCGCGGCGCTGCCCGTCCAGCCCAAAGGTGGCGGGTCCTGGACGACGAGGCGATCCAGCGGACCCGGTGCATCGCGCACCACCCGGTAGAGACCCGTTTCCGCTGTGCTGCGTCCAAGCAGATCGGCCGTCGTGTTACCGAACCAGATTCCTGCCAGATGCAACGCCAACCAGGGCACGAGCAGCAGCCGGTTGCGCCCCTCCGCCGCACCCAGCAGCAGGGCCAGGGCGATGGTGGGCATCAGGACATAGCGCCCGGCGGGACTCCAGCCGGTTACCGAACCCGCCAACACCACGGCACCGGCGATGGCCGCCAGGGCAACCGGTCTCTGGCGCGTGCTCCGCACGACTACCACCGCTGCGCCAGCCAGCCCGCCCACACCCAGGGCCATGGCGCCGAACACGGGCAGGGGCGGTCCCCAGGGTACTAGTAGCAGGCGCAACAGGCGACCCCCGGCCGCCGGCGCGACGACCGGCATATCCCCCGCGGCAACCATCATCCATGCCAGCAGAGCCGCACCCATCAGGCCGACCGTCGACCAGCCCGATAGCTCGCACCGCCGTCGCTCGGCCAACGGCAGGGCCAGCAGCAATACAGCATCTGCCCTGGCCAGGATGCCCAGGGCCAACAGCACTGCGCCGAGACCGAAACGCCACGGTCGGATGCCGTCCTCCCGCAGTAGCCACACCCCCCAGATGGCCAATGCCGCCGCCAGCACGCCGTTGCCGGCACTGGCCCAGAGGCGTGGTTCGACCAGGGCCCCGTGGGCGGTCAGAACGAAGACGGCCAACAGGGCCCCCATGGTGCCGCCACCCCAGGCACGGTGCCAACGCACAAGTCCCGCGGCCAGGACCAGCCAGGCCAGCAGTACCAGTACGTGCATGGACCAGGGCGCATCCCCGGCCACGAACGTGGAGAATTTCCAGAAGAGATCGGCCACCGGGCGGGGAAAGACACCGGCTGCACCCGGCGGGGCGGACGCCGGTTCCAGCGCGCGCCACAGGAAGAGCCAGTCGTCGCGAAGCCAGCCCATACGCCACATGGGGGCAGTGGCCAGCAGAACGATGGCACCCAGGCATACGACGTCTGGCAGGACGCGCCGGCGATGGATCGACAGGGACACGAAGACCTCCGGGTTGACACAGCGCCCCGACCGTGGCGGCCGGGGCGCCTTGCGTCTGGAAGTCTAACCTACCAGCAGGAAGTTGACGAGCCCGCCTAGGGTTCTACCACCTCCACCGCGTCGAGCCGGACGGAGAACCAGATGTTCTGGAAACAGATGTCGTCTCCACCGGCGTCCTCGTTGAAGTAGATCCGCTTCAGGGGCAAGGGGCTTGCGACGCCCATGAAGGTGTAGCCGGTGGAACTTGGCAACCCTTCGGTGAACTGCTCAAGCAGGTCCCCACGGGGGTTGTAGACCTCGAGGAATTCCTCCGGGCCGGTACCGTTATGGCCGACGTTGACGGCGATGCCGGAGATGCAGATGCCTTCGTCGACCCGGGGGACAATCACCTCGAAATCGTCATCTTCCCAGTTGTCCGCGTCTCCCGGAGCGATATGGGGATAGCTGCAACCGCTATACGCGTTGCCGCCCCTCTCCTGATCGTTGTAGACAAATTGGCCCGGCGTCTGCTTCGTGAGGATGAAGTCGAAGGGGTACCCCGTGTCCATTCCGAGAAACGTCAACGTGGTGCCAAGACCCTCGTTTGCACCCGGCGGGTTAGCCTTCTCCTGGGAAAGTGCAATGTTAACCGCATTGGGCACGAAGGTGAAGATGTCGTCACCTTCCGCACCCAGGACCGTGTTGCGCCACGTGGACTCCAGGTCGCAATAGGTCACCTCGACGTTCGAACAGGTGCGCTCCGTGTAAGTCGTTGTCTCCGAAACACTGGCCACCGTGTTGTCGGCCATGTTGCGCAGGGTATAGGAGATCGGTACGGCCGTGGTCAGGGATGCGTCCTGGGCGAAGTAGTCGGCCAGGTCACCCGTCGACAACATGGCCATCACACTGGATCCCTCGCCACCCACCGCCGCCACGGTGAATTCCGACTCCTCGAATACCGAGTTGTCCTCCAGTTGGGTCTCCGCCCTGACTGCAAAGTAGCTCGCTTTCAGCGCCGCCATCATGTCGGTGGTGGAGCGGGTCGAGGTCATGGTCATGACCATCATCCGGCCATACACCACCTGGGAAACGTAGACCGGCAGGTTATCCGGCCCGATCCGGCCCAGGTCGATCTGCTCCTGCAGGAGGCCCTGGTTGAAGGCGCTGCTGAAGAAGCCGCTGGGGGTCTGGGGCTGGACGATGGTGATGGTGAACATGCGCTGTACGAAATAGGCCGCGACGGTATTCGTTTCGGTGGAGGACTCGTAGGCCAGATCTCCCCTGGCACTGCCTCCCATGTACTTGACGGACAGTCCCAGCTTCAGGGCAAGGTGGTCCAGGGAGTGGGCCACGGTCCTCTTGTAGGAAATGGCGCTGCCGGACTCGTGGTTGGCATCCGCGCCGCTGATCAGTTCGCCTACCGCTGACTGGACAGTGGCCAGGGTTGGGTTCTCGACGGTGCGACTGTTGTCGGGAAAGAGAAGATCAACGCTCACGGTCAGGGGCGCCCGTTGGCGTATACCGAGCTCCAGCATGGTACCCATGCCGCCGACGTAGGTGGCGCCCTGGATCAGGGCTCCGGGCCAGAGGATGTCACCGCCGGCGTTGAACGTGACCACGTCGTTGGGTGTGTCGGTTATGGATTTGGGGGTCTCGGTGCACAGGAACCTCTGATCACCGACCATATCCAGGCAGGCGGTGCTGGTGTCAGTCGCTGCATCTTCAGAGGCTAATTGCGGCGAGAACTCCTCCCAGGTGGGCAAATCCTTGAGGTAGCTGTCGGTGTCCGCCGCAACACCTCCGGTGGGGTCAGTGCTGTCGTCGCTGCAACCGAAGACGAGCAGGATACACGTGGCAGCAAGCAGGGCAGTCAGCAGTCGTGGATTCATGGGAGCACCTCTCACTTTGGAACGGAGAGTGCATCCAACCACGGTCATTTCAATAGATGTCGGTACAGAATGAGTGACCGCTGTCAGCACTCCATCAAGGCAACGACTTCGCCGTATCCACAACATCCTTGTTGATATCGCCAAGACGTTATCATTATTGGACCTTGGCTGTCAACAAATACGGCGGCCTCCACAATGGGAGGCCGCCGCTCCGATCATCATTACAGGCCGGGCTCGGCGCTACCTAAGACCCCGCGCCCTCCGCCATCACCTCCACCCCGGTCACATCCACCGTGATCTCGTCCAGCTTCTGCTGGGTCGCCTCGCGCACATGCTGCTGCGACCGGCCACCCAGATGCTTGGCCAGGAACTGTTCCATGGCCACGGCCAACGCCTTGCGGTTCTCCGGAGCCCGGAAACCGTGGCCCTCGTCCGGCGCCACGATGTATTCCACGGCCTTTCCCTTCTGCCGCAGGGAGACCACGATCTGATCGGCCTCGTTCTGCTTCACCCGGGGATCGTTGGCCCCGTGCACCACCAGCAGCGGGCACTTGATATCGTCGGCATGGAAGAGCGGTGAGCGGGCGATGAGGTCCTGCCGGTCCGCCTCCACCTCGGGGTTGCCCACCCTCGGGTACCATGAGCCGGCCAGGAAAGGCTTCCAGTACTCGGGGAAGCTCTCCACCAGCGTGATCAGGTTCGAGGGAGCTACGTAGGGGATGCCGCAGGCGTAGACGTCCGGCGTGAACGCCACACCGGCCAGGGTCGCATAGCCGCCGTAGCTGCCGCCGAAGATGCCGACTTTCGCGGGATCGGCGATACCCTCGTCGATGAGGTACTGCACGGCATCGGTAATGTCGTGCTGCATGGCGCCGATGCCCCACTCCTTGTTGCCGGCGTTCATGTAGTTCTTGCCGTAGCCGGTGCTGCCGCGGTAGTTCACCTGCATCACGGCGTAGCCGCGGTTGGCCAGGAACTGGGCGTAGGGATCGTAGCCCCAGCGGTCACGGGCCCAGGGGCCGCCGTGGATGTACATCACCGTGGGCAGATTCTTCGCTTCCATGCCCTTGGGCGTGGTGACGTAACCGTAGATGGTCAGACCGTCGCGGGCCTCGAATCGCACGGGCTTCATGGGCGCCAGGTGTTCGATGGGCAACTCGGGTCGCGAACGATATTGCAATGTGGCCTCGCCGCTGGCGGCGTCGTACAGATAGACCGAACCGGGATCCACGTCCCGCGAGACACTCACCAGCATGCGCGACATGTCCCGGGCCATGCTGTTGATGCCGATCTCGCCGTCGGGCAGGGCCTTCTTCAGATTGGACCACAGCGCGGTGGTCGCGGCATCCTTGGGATAGACACGCACGCGATCACCCACGTAGGCCGTGGCGATCAACTCGTCGGTTTCCGGATGGAAGACGGCCATGCCGAAGTCCACCTGGTTCTCCGGGTCCTTCTCCACCAGCTCCCACTTGCCGGTTTCCACATCCAGCAGCATGAGCTCGGACAGGTCGCGTTCGGCACCCCGGTCTGTGGTCACGTAGCAACGGCGCCGGTCGGGGTGGAAGCCAACGGGCGTGATGTCCTCGGCGAAGGTGCAGGTGGCGATGGTCTTGAGCCCCTGCATCTCCACACGCAGCAACTCGGTATCGCCGGCGGGACTCTGCCGATAGGCCAGACGCAGCTGGCCGTCCATATCGAAGATCCAGAAACCCACGTTGTCGGTGTTCTCGCGCATGAGCACGCGTTCACCCGTGGCGATGTCCACCTTGTAGATGTCGTGGAAGCGCGGGTCGCGATCGTTCATACCCACGATTATCACGTTGGGATCATTCTTGGGCACCGAGTAGATCTGGGAGCGGACGCCGTCCACCGGGGTCAGGTTGCGCGCCGCGGGTACGCCCTTGTCGGCCGGCGCCCCGGCGGGATCGACGGCCCAGACGTGGAAGTTCTCGTCGCCATCCTTGTCCTGGACGTAGAGCAGGTACTTGCTGTCGCGACTCCAGAAATAGCCGGGAACCGGGCGCTCGTCGGCGGTCACTGGGCGGGCGGCGTCGAAAGGTTCGTCGGCGGCCTTCACCCAGATATTGCGGGCGCCCTCGTAGGGCTTGATGAAGCTCATCCACTGGCCGTCGGGGCTGAGCTGGGAGCCGGAGATCTCCGGGTCGCCGAAGAACAGTTCGCGATCCAGCAGGGGGGCGGGCTCCAAGGCGACGTCCGTGGCTTCATTGTTGCCGCCACAGCCGAAGAGGGCGGGCAACGCCAGGGCGCACAGGGCGATAAAGAGCGTACGCTTCATGTCAGGGGCTCCTTTTAACTGGAAGGGAAACACGGAATCAGGTTCCTATCTACGCGAACAGCACTAAAAGGTTGGCGTCGGAGTTTCCGGTGTGAAGATCAATTTCACGCTCGCATGGTTCACGCCCGGCGGCAGGCTCGCCACGGCTCCGCATGAGATCAACATGGTCTCCTCAAACCACATAGCCATGACAAGGACCTCGGTCCCGATCCGGTCTTGGGTGATCGCGCCCAGCTCATCCACGATTTGCACCGGCTCCCCCGTGGGAATCAGTTCCCGCGGAATGCTGAAGCGGCCCCGGGCATCGGTCACGGCGTGGGGCGCCCGCATGATCTCTCCAAGCTCATAGTAGTAGTAGAGCAAGTCATCCCGGGCATCCAGGGGTTCGCCATCGAAGCCGAGCACATAGTGGTACATGCCGGCTGGTACCGGCTTACCCGAAGAATCCACGGTGTCCCAGGCCACTTCGTGGTGGCCGGCAGGAAGTACCTCATCAACCAGCACGACAACCGAATGTTCGGCGTGGTCGAATACCTCCAGGTGCACGTGGCCCGCTCCGGGGATGGCAAAACGGATCATGGCCCGGGCCTTGTCCCAGTCCCCGGGCAACGGGGTTTCATCCAGACGATAGACCAGGCCGATGGCGGCGCCGGCCACTGGTTGTCCAGTCGCATCCAGGACCCGGCCGGTCAGGGCTGCAGGGGGCGCGGGATCGGTCGCATCGTCGGAGCAGCCGGTGGCAAAGACCAGAGCTGTTGCGGCCAGCATGGCAAGGCGGATATGGGACCCGGACATGGGTTTCTCCCTTTGGATAGGCCGGTATCGGGCAGACATGGTACCACATTCAAGGCCGGCACGACGTAAGCGCCCGGACAACCCCGTTTATCCAGCCGCACCTCAACTGCCTGCCACCGTGAAGGAGGCACAATAGTTGCCAAGGCGAGAGGCCCCCCGAATGAGAACCGGAAGTCATCTACAGCGGCCCAGGCACACGCAATGCTTTCGGATACGCCTACATGCTCGCGGAGCGCGTGAGCCTCTCACGTGGTGAATGTGTCATTTCGTAATTGACAAGACATCGAAGGCGTTGAAACTTGGATAGCAAATGTCTGTTATTGTTGCGCGGCGCACTATTGAAGGCTGCTTATTGGGTTAATTT
>QNDV01000109.1 GCA_003646045.1 bacterium | reverse complement strand
TCGATGCCGCGTGCCGAGGCATAGGCCTTGTTGATGTACCGTGCCAGGGTGGTGCCCGTACTCTCGTCCGTGACCTGGGTGGCCGCAATCAGGTCGTAGATGTCCTTGCTGTACAGCGAGAACTGTCCGGCGACGTAGTCGCTGAACTGGTGCTTGATGCCCGCCGAATACTGGATCGTGGTCTCCGGCTGCAGGTTCGGATTACCCAGGGTACCACCGCCCATACCCACCGGATCCTGGCTGGCAAACAGGTACTCGCGGCTGGGGAACTGTACGAACCGGCCGTAGTGGAAGTGGAAACCATCCCGCTCGGTGATGGGGAACGCAAAACCCAGACGTGGCTGGAAGGCCGTCTTGTACTTGGTGACGTTGGCGTCCACGTCCTCGTTGGCCAACTCGATGGCGGCCGAGGAGCCGGGCGAGAACATGTCCCAGCGCAAACCGTAGTTCACGACCATGCCTTCATACTCCCACCGGTCCTGCATATACCAGTAGGCCTCGGGGTTGTAGGTATGGAAGACATTGCGATTGCCACCCTGGGACCATTCCAGGGTGAAGCGGCTCTGTCGCATGCGAGCCGGATTCGCCAGGGCGTAGCGCTCGAGGTCGTTGTACCGGACACCGGCGCCGCCCTCCAACAGGTGGCCCGCCCAGCGGTTGCTGACCAGTTCGAAGCCCAGGCTGTACGTGCGACTGTATTCCTCGGTGTAGGTAAAGTAGTCACTCGTCGTTATGTAGTAGGCGCTCAGCGGATCGGTGTAGTAGTCCGTCCCCTGCTGGTACAGGCGGCGCTGCCCGAAGAAAACACCGGGATTGTCGATGCCGCCGTGGTTGTACTGGTACGGGTCCTTGCCCTGTACGTCGTTCCGCGAGTCGAAGGCCACCAGGCCGAGGCGTACTATATAGAAAGTGGACTCGGTGATGTTCTGGCGCCAGACGATCTTGGCAACCTGACCGATGGCCGTGGACTGCAAGCTGCGGTTGGCCGAGTTGAAGTCGGTATAGGAGCTGTCCTCGGCCACGGTGGAGAATGACGAATAGGGGTACTTGAACCCATCGAACTGGGGCTGGGCGATGACGTGATACAGACGGTTGTCCGCCGCACTTCTCACTTCGAGCACAGGCATGGGTACGTGCCGCTCGGAATCGTTCAACTGCTCGATGACCATCACCGTCGTGGCGTCCTCCAGCATGGTCTCGAACCAGGGTCCGTAATAGACCGGTATGGCACCACCGGTGGCGAACCAACCGGTCACATTGGCGTTGCTCCGGAAGAGTACCGTGGGCATGTAGACGATACGCCGGCCGTAGCCTTCGACGCTCCAGTTGGGCGAGTAGCGTTCGTTCATTGACCTGGAGTAGGAATACTCCGCAGTGATCTTCTTCGACTCGTCGAAACTGTAGGCCAGTTTCAGCGAGCCCTTGGCCTGGTTGAACTGGCGCCGACGGAACTTCATGAGGGTCGTATCCCCCAGTTTGATCTTTGTCTCGGGACGGTGGGCCACCGAAGTGTTCTCTCCGTCCGAGAAGGTCAGGTCACCGGCCAGGAAATAGGTCAGGCCCTTTACCGGAGTTGGCCCGCCGAAGCCGTACTCGAGCCGATCGTAGTTGGTGTAGGTCTTGTCCTGACGCCCGAAGTCGTCGGTGAGCCAACGCACGCCGCCGCCGAACTTCTCGCCGCCTTCCTTGGTCGTGATGTTGGCCACACCGGACAGGGCGTTGCCGTACTTTGCATCCAGACCACCGGTAACCAGGGCCATGCTTTCCACGGCCAGGGTCGACACTTCCATATGGCCCGTGCCCAGGGGGTTGCTGACGGTGACTCCATCCATCTGGTACTGGACCTCGCCCGAGCGACCGCCACGTACGTACAATTCACCGGCACGGCTCACTACGCCCGCCTGCTTGGCCAGGGCGTCCTCCACCGAATCGATGGCGTACTTCTCGAAGGTCTCGGCACTGACTGTATGCTCGGTCACCGCGCTCTTGACCTCGACCATGTATTCGGCACCCGCCACATCGAAGGCCTGCAGGGTCTCGACAATGACCGTCTCAAGGGTGAAGGCCACCTCTATGGTACCGCCCGCCGTAACAGTGACGGTCTGCTCCATGGGCGCATAGCCCAGGTAGAGAACCTTCACGGTATAGGTGCCGGGAGCAACATTGAAGTAGAAGACACCGCCACCGAGGGACATGGTCCCCCTGGTCGTGCCTGCGAGCAGGACGTTCGCGTAATCCAGGAGCTCGCCGGTTTCGCCATCCTTGACGAAACCCTTGATGCGACCTGGCGCGTCCTGCGCATGTGCATCATCCAGCGGTGTCACTGCTGCCAGGACTACGAGGAGTACGAGAGGCAGAAACCGCTGCAACCGGTGATGCCGGAGCATGCTGGCGCTCCTTTCCAAGGGAACAAATCCGGCCGTAACTGGGTTCGACTTGGAACCTATGTTTTGGACTCTATTAGTGCGCACTGAACCTGAGCCGGGCAGTGTGGGGTGCCTACTACCTTGGGCGTTTTCAACGGTCCCCGCGAGCCTCTTGAACTCCTGTCGGGGACCTGTACCGCAACTGGTGATTGAATATAGAGATTGGCCTATTACGTGTCAATAAATAGTGGGGGGACTGGTCGACCCACCTCTGGGCAACGGATCCTGTGGTTCTGCGAGACCGATTCAAGACCCGGTAAAGCCCTGGTGCACCCGGGTTTGGCAATGGGGCAAACTGCGTTGAACGGGCAGGCATTTCCCTTTTCGCCATGCCGCGGAACCATGCCGGCGGCGACAGCCCGCCATTGGTCCCGAGCGCGGACCAACTGTGGGGTCGCGGCAGACACGAGTGTGCGCGTGTACGGGTGCAGTGGTGGCCGGCCATCCACCGCGAAGTCCTCGATGATCACGCCGTCGAGCATGACCAGAATGCGATCGGCAGTGCGCAGCAACAACGGCAGGTCGTGTGATATGAGCACCATGGCCAAACGATGTCGTCGCACCGTCTCCAGCAGCAGCGAGCGCACCCTGGCAGTGGCCTCGGCGTCGAGTGCGTTGGTGGGTTCGTCGGCCAGCAGCACCCGCGGCCCCGGCGCCAGGGCCCGCGCCAGAGCCAGCCGTTGTCGTTGGCCACCGCTCAACTGGTGGGGCAGGCGGTCCAGCACGTCCGGATCCAGGTCCATCTCCCGGAGCAGAGCGGCGGCCTTTTCACCGCTGGCTCCTGCTTCGGCCAGGGCGGCAGCCCCGCGTTGCCGCGGATCGAGAGCGGCGCCGGCATGCTGGAAAAGCAGCTGCACCTGACGGCGCATACGGCGAAACTCGGCCCCCCGTAATGCATGGAGATCCCTCCCCCCCAACTCGACGCGCCCGGAATCAGGTCTCATGTGCCCAGCCAGGACCCGGGCCAGTGTCGTCTTGCCACAGCCGGACTCCCCCGCCAACCCCACGACCAGCCCCGCGTCGAGATTCACATCCACTCCCCGCAACGCGGGTCGTGAGGCTCCGGGCCAGGTCACTGTTATGTCCCGGGCCGTCAGAACGGAATCGTCGTCCTCCTGGCGGCCTGCCCCCACCACCGGCGGGAGCACAGCAGCCGTGGTCGGACCCTCGACCACCCGACCGTCGCGCAGGTTGATCGTACGCCCGGTGAGCAACGAAACCAGATCCCGGTCGTGGCTGATCAGCAGCAACGCCATGTCACGGCGGGCGCGCAGATCGTCCAGCAGGTACAGGATCGAAGCCTGTACGGTGGGATCGAGGGCGGTTGTCGGCTCATCGGCTATCAGCAATCCCGGTTCGCAGGCCAACGCCGCCGCCAGCAGGGCTCTTTGCTGCTGTCCCCCACTCAATTCGTGGGGCCAGGCCCGGGCGCACGCCTCGGCATCCGGTACCTGCGTCTCCGCCAGCAGTGCCACCACGTGATCATGGGCCTCGCCGGCTGAACAGCCCCGATGGCGACAAACCGTCTCGGCAATCTGGTCACCCACGCGCCGTACGGGATTGAGACCTGCACCGGGGTCCTGCATCACGAGGGTGATACCGGCGCCACGCACCATTGACCATGCCGCCTGATCAGCCGCCGCAAAGGACCTGCCCCGCCAGGTCACGGTGCCCGCTACCGCCCCGGTGGGCAGCAGCCCACACAGGGCCCGGGCCAGCAGGCTCTTGCCTGCACCCGACGGCCCCACCAGTGCTACGGCTTCGCCGGCGGCCACCTCCAGTTCCACATCGTGCAGCAGCTGTACTTCGGCGCCGCCAACGGTGGGCAGACGAACATCCAGGCCGGTGACCCGGAGCAACTCAGTCACGCCGGACCCCTTCCGTTCGCCGGGGATCCAGCACGGCACGCAGTCCGTCACCCAGCAGGTTGTAGCCCAGAACAGTCAAGGTCAGGGCCAAACCGGGGAATGTCGTCAACCACCAGGCCTCCAGCAGGACACCACGCCCCTGCTGGATCATGGCGCCCCAGCTGATGGTCGGCTCCTGGGCGCCGAGTCCCAGGAAACTCAGGAAACTCTCAATGAGGATTGTGGTGCCGATACGCAGGGTAGCGGCAACGACCACGGTGGCCGCCAACTGCGGCAGGACATGCACCCAGGCCACGCGCCAGGGCGCCAGCCCCAGACCGTGGGCCGCCTGGACAAAATCCCTCTCCCTGATACTGAGTGTTTCGGCCCGCACCAGGCGGGCGACCCCCATCCAGCCGGTTAAACCCAGCACTACCGTGACCAGGCCCAGGGAGGGTGTGCTGACGGAAATCAGCAGCAGAACCAGGAAGACCCGTGGAAAAGCAAGGAAAGCATCGGTCACTCCCATGAGCAGACGATCCACCCACTGCGGTCCCAGCCCGGATCCCAGTCCCACCGCCGTGCCCAGTACCACCGCCACCATCACGCTGAACCATCCCACCAGCAGCGAAGCACGCCCGCCGTGGATCAATCGAACCAGCACGTCGCGCCCCAGGGCGTCCGTGCCCAGGGGATGTTCCGGAGATGGCGCCTGCAGTTCGGCACCGGCCGGGCCCAGGGCTGACGGATCACCGGGGGCCAGCCATGGCGCTGCCAGGGCAACGATAGCCAGCACCAGGCACAGGAACGCACCGGTGGCCGCAATCCTGGGCATCCTCATGCCCCACCTCCGGCGCCCGGCCTGACCCGCGGGTCGACTCGACGGTAGAGGATATCGGCCAGCAGTGATCCTGCCACCACGGTTATGGCACTCAACAGGGTCGTACCTACGATAACCGGGTAATCCCGAGCCCAGAGCGCCTCCACAGTCACCCGTCCCATGCCGGGCCAGCCGAAGACCACCTCCACCACCACGGCCCCTCCCAGCAGGAACGGCAAGTGCAAGCCGATCAGGGTGACCAGGGGCAGCAGGGCGTTGGGCAGGGCGTGACGCCACAGAATGGTACGTTCGGTGAGTCCGCGGGCACGCGCGGCCATGATGTAGTCCTGGGCCAGGGCTTCATCCAGGCTCGCCCGCAGGTACCTTGCCGTACCCATGAACGATCCCAGGGCCAGGGTTGCCACCGGCAGGGCAAGATGGTGCAGAAGATCTGCCAGCCGCGCCGGACCGGACATGAAGACTGCGTCGGGCGCATGCATGGCACCCACGGGAAACCAGCCGAGACGCCCGGCGAAGAACATGATCAGCATGAGACCCAACCAGAAACCGGGCAGGGAATACAGCACCAGCCCCACACCCTGGAGCAGATGGTCGGCAGGACGCCCACGACGCGATGCCATGGTCGTGCCGGCCAGTACCGCCAACACCAGGTGCAGCAGGTAGGCCGTGACCGTCAACAACAGGGTCGGACCCACCGCCTCGCCGATGATTGCGGTTACCGGTCGCTGCTGCCTGAGGCTGATACCCAGATCACCCCGCACCACGCCGGCCAGCCAGTCCACGTACTGACGCCCCAGTGAACCATCGAGACCCAGGCGTTCGCGCACCAGGTCACGGTCACCCGGCTGCGTCGTCTCATTCACCATCCGTTGCAGGGGATCGCCCGGTGCCAGACGCACGACGAAGAACACGACCGACGTCAGGACGAAAACCAGAATCACGGAGATGGCCAGACGGCGTGACAGCCAGGAAGTCATGTTCGTCCTTCAGCCGGGCGGTGACGGGGCTGAGTGTAGTTACGGAAACCGGGCCGGGTCAAGGCACAGCGCCGGCGGCCAGGAAGCGGGGCTCCAATTCGAGGCTGGCGGCAAAGCTGTGGGCAAGTACTTCTTCCAGGTTATCCAGGTCGATGGAGGTCAGTCCATGCCCCAGCACCTGTGACAGGTCGGTCGTCAGTTCCGCCAGATTGTCCGGGGTCAACCCGGCTCCCGGCGTGCCCGGGACCAGGTAACGGGGCAACTGCAGATGCCCGGGCCCGGCGAGGATTGAACCGTGCTGCAGGAAACAGCTGCCATGTCGGCGCTGGGCGCTGCCCACCAGCTTGCGTCCCCCCACTGCTATCTCATGCCGACCCGCACTCTTGAAACAGACCGCGCCGGCGGCCTCGGAGCGGGGTTCACCGGCGCTGACTTCGACTTCCGCGCCCAGTCCGCGCAGGAAGGAGACCAACGCCCGGTTGATGGTCATGTAGGTCTCATGGAGGGTGGCACCGAAGAGGGGACCCGGTGAACAGCCGAACACGGCATAGGTCAATTCGTCCGCGTGCAGGATGGCCCGGCCACCGGTGGGACGGCGGACGATGCTCATACCCGCTGCGGCAACCGCGTCGAGATCAAACCCTGCTTCGTCCTGGTTGTAGCCGATGGAGAGGGCGGGCGGGGACCAGCGGTACAAACGCAGGACCGGATCATGCTCCGGACGATGGGACGCCAGCAGGTCGCGATCCCGGTCCATGTTCGTGGCCCCATCAGCGGCAACATCCCGGATGACGGTCAGCCGGGCCACCGTCATCCGCAGTTGCAGGGACCGAGTTGACTCAGGTCTGGTTGGCGTGCCGCCCGGGCCTCGTCCATGCGCCCCACCGGTGTGGTGTGCGGCGCCTCGAGCAACAGCGCGGGCTCTGCCTCGGCCTCGCGATGGATCGTCTCGATGATCTCCACGAAGTCATCCAGGCTTTCCCTGGTCTCGGTCTCCGTGGGCTCGATCATCACGGCCTCGTCGACGATGAGGGGGAAGTAGATGGTCGGCGCATGCACCCCGTAGTCGAGGAGCCGCTTGGCCAGGTCCAGCGTGCGCACGCCGTACTTCTCCTTCCAGTGGGCGCCACTGGCCACGAACTCGTGCAGGCAACCGGTGGCGTGGGGAACCGGCAGGAC
>QNDV01000108.1 GCA_003646045.1 bacterium | reverse complement strand
TGATCATCAGGACCATGAGGATCTCCACCAGCGAGAAGCCCTCCCGATTCGATTGCATGGCGCGTCGCAGGGCACGGTGCAGTCTGGTCAGCATCAGTCCACCTCCACGATGCCCGTGGGCAGCACGTTGATCTGGTTGGTGCCCGTCTTGTTCGAGATGTTGAGCACCGCCGCGTCGGCCATGCCCCAGGGGAAGAAGTCCACCGTGACGGCGGCATCAAGGACCAGGTCATGTTCGAAGTTGTACTGGCGAATTACCTGGGCGGTGTTGGGATTCACCAACTGGTAGCCCGCCGTGGTGGCCGTGAAACGCAGGATGTCGCCGCGGGCCACGGACAGCGAACGGGCGTACTGCAGGTCTGCCATCATGCGGTCCGTACCGGTCCGCAGACGGTGGGATTGGATGTAGCGGTACATCGGCGGCGCCGTGAGGGTCGCCATCAGTCCCATGACCATGATCACCACCATCAACTCGGTGAGGGTAAATCCCCAAGGTGAGCGGGTGCGCAGAGTGCGTGCCGTTGTAGTCAGGCCCATGTCCCTGGTCTCCTGTTTCGAACCGATAAGGTGTCTCGAGACCTGTCGTATCGGCCGTCGAGTCCTACCACTCAAGCTTTTAATGCAAGGCACATGCCGTGGCATTTTGGCGCAACATGTCTGGCATCAAAGGAGTTATGGGATAAATCTTCCGCCTGCAGTGCAGAATGCACGCCGACGGCCCGCTGGGCGTGGCAGGTTGCAATGAATCCGGGTCTTGGCGGGACAGGAGGAAACAGACTGCATTTATCGCGCCCGGTCAGGACGGGTCAGGCGTCGTCGACCACCACGGCGCCCTCGCGGGTGATCAGACGGTTGAGCTCCTCGGCGGTCAGGCGCAGAGTGGCCAGACAGGCGTCCGGACCGAATTCCTGGTCGAGCACCGAGCCGGTACGATGGAAGCGTGACAGGCACTGCATGTTGCCGATGGGCACTCGCACCTTGCAGACCTGTTCGTTGCCCATGAGCAGGCGGATGATGGTGTCGCGCAACTCGTCGGCGCCGTCGGCGGTGTTCCCCGCGACGAACACGGCGTCGGGGAACTGTCGCTGCCAGCGATTGCGGAACAGCTCGGCATCCACCAGGTCCAGCTTGTTGAAGACCATCAGTGTGGGCTTGTCCCCCGGCACGATTTCCCGCAGCACGCTATTCACCGAGGCGATCTGGTGCGCGGGGTCGGCGCTGCCCGCATCCACCACGTGGATCATGAGATCGGCTTCCTCCAACTCCCGCAGGGTGGCCTTGAAGCTCTCCACCAGGTGGTGGGGCAGACGGCGGATGAACCCGACGGTGTCGGTCAGCAGGAAGCGGCGGCGCTCATCGGTTTCCACCCGGCGCGTAGTGGCGTCCAGGGTGGCGAAGAGCTGGTCGCGGACATAGACCCCCGCCCCGGTGATGCCATTCATCAACGTGGACTTGCCGGCGTTGGTGTAGCCCACCAGGGCCGCGCGGTAGGTGCCCTCGCGACCGCGCACCTGGGTGCGGCGGTTGGTCTCGATGTCCTCCAGCTGTTTGCGCAGGATGGTGATGCGACGATCCAGCAGGCGTCGATCCGTCTCCAGCTGGGTTTCCCCCGGTCCCCTGGTGCCGATGCCGCCGGCTTGTCGTTCGAGATGGGACCACAGCCTGGTCAGGCGCGGCAGCAGGTACTGGAGCTGGGCCAGTTCCACCTGCAGGCGGGCCTGCCGCGTACGGGCGTGGGCGGCGAAGATGTCCAGGATGAGCTCGGTCCGGTCCAGCACCTTGGTGTCGAGCTCAGCCTCGATATTGCGGCCCTGGGCCGGAGACAGATCATTGTCCAGGATGACGACGGTGGCCTCGGTGTCGGCCACCAGTTCCTTCAGCTCCTCGAGCTTGCCCTTGCCCAGGAAGGTGCGGGGAGCAGGGCGATGCCGCCGCTGGTCCAACCGACCCACCACGTCGGCCCCGGCGGTATCCGCCAGCAGGGCCAACTCGTCCAGATCCGCTTCGCCGCCCAGGCCACCGGCCCAGGCGTCGGGCAGATGGATACCCACCACCACGGCGCGTTCGCGCGGCTGTTCCGTGGTTATTCCCTGCTGCTGGTCACGGCGTGTACTCAAGGTCCCTCCTCCATTTCCCGGTGCCAATATTCCCACTTGGCCATCAGTTGCGCCAGCTCCTCGTCGATGATCACGCAGCGGCCACCCAGTTCCTGCAGGCGCGAAGGGTCGACCCCGGCGCTCATGGCCGCCACGGCCTGCTCTTTTTCCTCTTCCAGGGCGGCGATGGTCTCCTCGGCCTCGGCGATCCACTGCTGGCGACGCCGCTGTTCGTTCTTGCTCATGATAATGGGGCCGGTCACGGCCGAAGTCGTTGCCGCTGGGCGCGGACGGGCTTCGGTGCGGGCGGGAGCATTGCGTTCCTCCTGGCGCTTGCGCACCCAATCGGCCCAGTTGCCCAGGAAGATCCGGGGTGCCGTATCCGACCCCGCCTCCGGAAACACTACCAGCTTGTCGACTATATGATCCAGGAAGCGCCGATCGTGGCTGACCACCACCAGGGTACCGGCATAGTCTGCCAGGGCCACCTCCAGGGACTCGCGGCTGCGGATGTCCAGGTGGTTGGTGGGCTCGTCCAGCAGCAGGGTGTTGTGGCCCTCCTTGATCAGGCGCAGCAGGGCCAGGCGCCCGCGCTCGCCACCGGACAGGCGGCCTACCAGGCGGTCATGAAGGTCCGCGCCGAAGCCGAAGGCGGCCACGAAGGAGCGCAGTTCGCCGATGGTCGCCGACGGATCGACGGCTGCCATTTCCTGCAGCACGGTATTGTGGTCCGCGACACTGGTCAGCTCCTGGTCGTAGTAGCCCAGATCCACGTTGTGGCCCGGCACCACCCGTCCCGCGTCCGGCGTCAGACGTCCGGCCAGCAGCTTCAGCAGGGTCGACTTGCCGCAGCCGTTGGGACCCACCACGCCGATCCGTTCGCCCCGCGACACATGTAGATCCACGCCGGAAAAGAGGGCGACCCCCGAGTAGCCTTTGGTCAGCCCCTCGGCCTGCAGGACCGTGCCGCCGCTGGGGCGTGCCGGCTCGAGTTTGAAACGGAACAGACCCGGTTCGGTGGTGGGACGTTCCAGTTTCTCCTCCTTGTCCATCTGCTTGCGCCGCGACTGGGCCTGCCGCGTCTTCTGGCCCTCGATGTTGCGGCGGATATACTCCTCGGTCTGGCGGATGCGGGTCTGCTGGCGCTGCCAGGCAGCCAGATCCTGGTCGTAGCGCAGGCGGCTTTCCTTGTCGAAGAAACTGTAGTTGCCGCTGTAGACCACCACCCGCCCCCGGTCCAGATGCAGGGTACGGCTGGTGATCCGGTCCAGGAAGTGGCGGTCGTGGGAAACTATGACACAGGCCGTATCGGTCTGTTCGAGATGATTCTCCAGCCACTCGCAGGCTGCCAGATCCAGATGGTTGGTGGGCTCGTCCAGCAACAGCAGGTCCGCTCCTGACAGCAGTACCGCGGCCAGGGCGGCCCGTCGACGTTCGCCACCGGAGAGATCGGCCACTCGGGTCTGCCAGGTGGCAGGCAACAGACCCACGCCGCGCAGAGCGGCCTCGAGACGGGACTGCACCGTATAGCCGTCAAGCCGTTCGAATTCCTGTTGCAGCGTACCCTGCCGGGTGATCAGGGCATCGTGCTCGGAGGCCGGTGCCGTGGCCAGCAGTCGCGCCACCGACGCCAGCTCGCTTTCCAGGTCCCGCTCCCGGGCGAAGGCCTGCCCGGCTACTGCATCCAACAGGTACGAGGCGTCGTCACCCGCCGGGTCCAGAGCGGTTTCCTGGTGCAACAGGCGAATCTCGACGCCGCCGGTGAGTTGGCGGGTGCCGCCCTGCAGGGCGAGTTCACCGGCCAGGGCCGACAACAGGGTTGTCTTGCCCGAGCCGTTGGCTCCCACCAGGGCGCAACGCCGGCCGGCATGGATCGCGACGTTGACACCGCGCAGGATACGCTCGCGACCGTAGTCGAAGTGGATGTCGTTGAGGCTTACCAGGGCCAAGCGGGATCCTTCCGGGGTCGGGGAACCCCAAGACTAGTACTTCATGATCCATGGAAAAAGGCCCTCCGCAGCAGGAGGGCCTTTTTGAACTCACGTATCGGCGCAGATCAGTTGATGGTCTGCGGACTCTTCCGATATTTGAGGGGCGACTGCCCACAGCGGTCCTTGAAGGTCCGCGAGAAGTGGGCCAGGCTGTTGAAGCCGCATTTCTTGCTGATGTCCTCGACCGACAGGTCAAATCTACGCAGCAGGCATTTGGCATTTTCCACGCGTACCTGGATTAGGTAGTCGCTGAAACTCATACCCACTTCCGACCTGAAGAGGTTCGAGAAATACCCCGGAGAAAGGTTGACCAGTTCGGCCATCTTGTCCCGGTTGATGTTCTCGTGGTAGTGGGCCAGCACGAACCGGCACGCATACTCGGCGCGGTAGTCCTGCAGCATCTCGGCGGCGTGGACATCCGCACCCTGATCGTCACGAAGAGTGATGTCCGGCAGTTCCTCACGCCACAGATCGGTCTGTCCGGGCAGAGCCGAAAAAGCCGGATCGACCCGGGCGGAGCTACCCGCCAGGTCCATTGTTCCGGCATTGGCACCCGCCTGGGCCAGGCCAGTCTGGGCACGACCGAGGTGTTCAGTGACATAGTGCGCCGTACGCACGACATTCTCACGTCGCGCCAGGAGCACCGGGGCATTCACTTCATCCTGATACGGAGCCAACACGCTCGTCAGCGCATCCGGCGTCTCGGCCGCGTACACGAAGATGAAGCCAGCCGTCGGTACTGAATCACGGTCTTCTGTCGCCTGCAGGCGACGCATTAGAATCTGGGATCCGAAGAGGGCAAGGCAGAGCTCCGTCGGATTCGCCTCGGACCGCGGGCAGAGAAACAGAATTCTCTGGGTCTCTTCCCGCCCCTGGATCAATTGCTTCGGATAGGTCGGAAATTCGACCACGAAGCCCGTCCACGGCTCTTGCAGTGCTTCCAAACGTTCTTCCACGTTCTCATTCCCTCCCAAAGGTGTTCCTTGGGCAGCGCAAAGTTGTAACTAAAAAACAAAATTACTTTCGTAACGCAACTTATAATACGATCTCTCCATGATCTGTGTCTATTAAAAAACAAAGAATATTCGCGTTTTTTTGGACGAGTGGCGTTAACATATCACATTTGCATAACTGCGCAGTTATTGAATTCTGGTATTCGTGTGTCAATTCAATGACATGACAGGCGTAATCCGAAGGGCTGCCACATCCCGTAACCCATTGTATTGCCATGGTGTAAATAGATCAGCGCATGAAAACAATGCGTCGCGTGGTACTCCAGTCATCCATTTGCAATTTACAGAAATACGTGCCGGAAGCCACCTTGCGGCCGAAGGCGTCACTACCGTCCCAGCGGACCGTGATCTCGCCTGTGGCGTGCAAACCCTCGTGGAGGGTGCGCAATTCACGGCCACTAAGACTGTAAATCTTAATGGAGACTGTCGGTTGACCCCCCTGCCAGGGGACCGGCGCCGAGGGGTCGAGGCCCGCGGGCGGACCACTGCTCTTGTCCCACACGAAGGCCTCGCCAACCGTGGCGGGAACGCGCAGGCGCAGGCTGATAACATCGCGAAAAGGATTGGGCCAACCGTGCAGTAAATCCGGGTCCAGGATTGGCGGGCCCTGTTCACTGCGCAGGAGTCGTTCCTGATCCCCGGGGCTGGTGCGAGTGTCCTCGTTAGCGGTCAGAGCCAGGGCCAGGGCTGATCGCACCGGATCGGCGGCGCTCACATCAGGTTCCAGATTACGTACGACACCGGGCCCGTTCACCTGGCCCACCTCGATGGTGGTGGTGGGCCTGTTCCCCCGCTCGCCGACCAGAAGAGCCCTTACCCGTGGGGACGGCGTCCGGAACAGGTAACTGATTGTACCCTGAACCTCATGTCCGGCCAGACTGCCCAGGCCGGCGTAGGGATCCGCCAGACCCAACCCTGTGCGAGCCAGACGGCCGGGCTCCATGGTGTACCAGCCGACCCCGATCTCATCGCCGCCCTTTGGTTGCCAGAGTATCTGGTCCGCGGACCCCAGTAAAAGTTCACCAATGCGGAACCCGTCGGGGTCGATCTGCAGGGCGCTGCCACCGGAGAGCCTGGACGTGAGGGTCAGATGGCCCTGGCGATCCAGACTCCACAGGAAATCCGAGGTTTCCAGGTTGCGGCAACCGTTGCAGCGTGGCGGCACCACCCAGGGCACGCTGCGGCCGCTGACCGGATCAGTCACTCCGGTCCTGACCACGGCGGCCTCGGTCAGGCGCCGCACCAGTCCCAGCCAGGTATCCGCCACCACCACCGCCACCGCCACCGGTTCAGCTCCCAGGCGAATGGACAGGTAGCGGTGGTCGAGAATAGTGCGACCGGTACCGTCGTCAGCAGGTTCATCCAGCACCGCCACGCCCAACCAGAGGGCCTCGTCCCCGGCTCTGGCGTCCACCCGGGATACGTAGGCCGAAGTGGTGAGAACTTCATGGCGACCGGTCACCTGGTGATGGAGGCCGCGCACCTCGGTTTCCACCCAGTCGGATCCCGCGGTCAGCAACTGCCAGGTGACGGGACCCACGGCGTCTTTCCCCGCTCCTGGCGCCGCGAAAATCATGGGCTGCAGATGGGGATGGGCCCAACTGTAGTATTCGATGCGGCCGATGGCGCTGCCCAGATCGAAGGCCAGCATGTCGTCGCTGATGGCGGCGTAGTCCTCATCCACCAGGCCATCGCCGTCGTTGTCGCGGCCGTCCAGGGGATCCTCGTTCAACCAGCCGTCGAGGTCATCGTCGGCCCGGTCCGAGAAACCTCGTTGGCCGGACGCGTCTCCCTCCTGGGCCCTCGCCACCCGGGGTACGGAATCGGTGCCGGGGCGTCGGCGTCCGGGGGTGACCTGGAACGACGAGATGAGTACGGGTTCGTCGGCGGTGGGTGTATCCAGCAACAGGGTACCGTCGGCCATGATCCGGGCTGTCAGGCCAGGCAGCGGCTGGACCTGGCGCAGCACTTCGGTGGAAGTGGCACCCAGGGCGGCAGCGGCGACCAATAACACCAGCCCCAACCCGATCAGGACGGGGTACGGAAGCTGGCAGCCACAGTGTGTTGCCGGTGATGCAGAGGTCTGTCGAATCATGGTGCGGAATACTAGAACGCCGGCGGGTCGGGAATCAACCCTCCGCCGGCGGATCCTCCCCTGGGGTGTCCTGGGACGGATTCGGGACATTTTTCGAGGCTTCAGTCCCCTCCGGGGCGGGCTCAGCGTCCTCGGTGTCCTGATCAT
>QNDV01000107.1 GCA_003646045.1 bacterium | reverse complement strand
CGGGTTCGTTGGTCGTGTCCGCCAGTACCCGGAAGGTCCGCGTATCAGGAACACTCCAGGCGCCGTCCGTATCCTGGACCCTTGTAGCAATGACGTGGAGTCCCGGAACCAGCCCGGTGGCCGGAATCGTTATCGTCGTGTCGGTTGTCTCGCCGGCAGGTCCGGGCACAAATGACGTCCCCAGTCCCAGGCCGGGATCAGCATCTATGTAGTACTCGGCGGCCACGATTTCCTGGGCCCTTGCGGACCCGGGACAGGCTGCGACTGTAAGAAGAACCAGGATGCCCCACAGGCCCACCCACACTGATCTGTTCTGTTTGCAGAAATCACGCATGCTTCTTCCTCCCTCGTCTTGAAGCAGTGACGTGGCAGGTTCGTGATCAGCGTGCGCGGGCTTTCACATTGACTTGCAGGTTGCCGTTCTCGATGACCACCGCCGAGGTGTTTAGCTCCTCGATCACGGGCAACGGGTTGCCGCCGATGAAATACGAATCGAAGGGGTAGCAGGCTGTTGAAATATGCCCCCAGCCGAGTGTTTGCCCCAACCCGTCTGGGTTCGTTTTCGCCCCTGGTTTTTCTGGCCGCCTGACCGCATCGGCCTCTGATCGGAGCCGGATATGGCGACATCCAGTCTTGCGCACCCTCATTGGGGCCGGACCCACGGTTCAGCTAGGGCGAAGTGCCCCCAGAGGCCCCGATCACGCTGTCGCCAACAGCCTCCGCATCATGACTATGTTGCAGACCGCGGCTGTGAACGTGAAGATCCAGCCGACGGTGGCCAGGCCGCGGTGCTTGAGCTTCCGCAGACCACCGATATCCTTCATCCAGCCGAAGCGCTCCTCGACCATCTTCCGTCTCTTCTGACTCTGGGCGTAACTCTCATGGCGTGCCGTGCGGCCGTCGATTGCCGAGTACTTTGTCTTCCGAGCCACATGAGGCGTCACCGAACAGGCCCGAGCCCCTTCGACAAAGCTCCGGCTGTCATAGCCCTTGTCCGCGCCAATCGTCTTGGGACCAATGCCCGGAAGCCGGGAGATCATCGTCAGCGCCGCTTCCGGTTCCGCCCTCCCCGTCGCCTGCGTCAGCTCCGCATCAACGATCAGACCGTTGCGGTTCTCCGTCAGGATGTGCCCGGCGTAACTCAGCTTCGCTTCCTTGCCGTTGCCTTTGCGGGCCAGCCGGGCGTCCGGGTCGGTCGTGCTCGCGTGGGTATCGTTGCCGCGCTTCTGGCCCTTGAAGTCGACCAACTCGTTGCGGCCGCCTGGGTCGCCGGGATCGTCATCGTCCGGCAGTATCTCGTCCTTCGGCCGGAAGCTCTTCAGCGACGCGCTGGCCTCGATCAGCGTGCCGTCGACGGTGAAGTGATCCTGCGACAGGAGCTTCTTGGCGGCTGCCTGGCCACGGATCGCCTCGAAGAACCGGTCGGCTATATCATGCAGCAACAGGCGGTCGCGGTTCTTCGAGAACGTCGAGTGGTTCCACACCTCGTCGTCCATCGAAAGACCTACGAACCAGCGGTACAGCAGGTTAAAGTCCAACTCGTCCATCAGCAGGCGTTCGGAGCGGATGCTGAACAGCACCTGGATCAGCATGGCGCGGATCAGTTGCTCGGGCGGGATCGACGGTCGGCCGCTCTGGGCGTACATCGCATCGAAGGTCGGCGACAGGTCCGCCAACGCCCGGTCTACGATCTTGCGAATGTCGCGCAGGGGATGGTGTCGGGGAATCCGGTCCTCGAGCGAACGGTAGCTGAACATGGCGTTCTGGGTGCTGATTTTGCCACGCAATGGGAGCCTCCTTGCTGGACTTGGAGACTATCATGAACGGGTGCATGGGGCGAGTTTTTCAACAGCCTGCTAGCAACGGTTCAACGTCAGGATCACCTTTCCTCGGCTGCGAGGAGGATGGTTCCATGCATGTTGAAACCCCGGCATCCGGCAGCGACCGGCCAGTAGTCCTGTACCACTGGTCGGTGCGCAAACTGCAGTCGGTTATCCTGGTCTATGTGGCCGCGGTGTTCGGTGTCCTGATGGCCGGGTCATACTTCCTGCTTCACTCGCCGACGGCCGCGAAAGCCCTGACTTCGCCGCCACCGCGGGGCCCCCCGGTACGAAGAGGCGTGGCTTTTCCCGGATATTGTGTTTCCTTTGCAGGCGACCTCTCCAAGCGATGAATTCCTGTGAAAGCGGAGTCTCCTGATGTCTCAGCCCGCCCCAACGTTCAGCGAGCTGGACCTTGCCGCTCCCCTCGTCAAGGCCGTCACCGAATTGGGCTACGAATCGCCCCTGCCCATCCAGGCGGCCTGCATCCCGCCCCTGCTCTTGGGCCGGGATGTGCTTGGGCTGGCCCAGACCGGCACGGGCAAGACAGCGGCCTTCGCCCTGCCTCTGATGTCGCGCATCGAGGTGGCCAACAGATCACCGCAGGTGCTGGTACTGACCCCGACCAGGGAACTGGCCCTGCAGGTGGCCGAGGCCTTCCAGAAGTATGCCCGCTACCTGAAGGGTTTCCATGTGCTGCCCATCTACGGTGGCCAGAGCTACGGCTTCCAGTTCAACCAGCTGCACCGCGGTCCCCATGTGGTGGTGGGAACGCCCGGGCGTATCCAGGATCACCTGAACCGGGGCACCCTCGACCTGAGCGGTATTTCCTGCGTGGTACTGGACGAGGCCGACGAGATGCTGCGCATGGGGTTTGTCGAAGAGGTCGAGGCCATCATCTCGAAGGCACCCGAAGTGCGGCAGATGGCGTTGTTCTCGGCCACCATGCCGCCGCAGATCAAGCGCATTTCCAGGCGGTACATGAATGATCCCCTGGAAGTCCGCATCGAATCGAAGACGACCACGGCCGATAACATCGAACAGGTCTATCTGGTGGTGCCCTACCGCGCCAAGTTCGAGGCCCTGGCCCGGATCCTGGAAACCGAATCCTACGACGGCATCCTCATCTTCACGCGCACCAGAGTGGGCACCACCGAGTTGGCTGAGAGGTTGGCCGCCCGCGGGTTCGATGTGGCGGCCCTCAACGGCGAGATGACCCAGCAAGCCCGCGAGCGCACCGTCAAACGCCTCAAGAACGGGAACGTCGATATCGTGGTGGCCACCGACGTGGCGGCGCGTGGTCTGGATGTGGAGCGCATCTCGCTGGTCATCAACTATGACATCCCGGGCGATGCGGGAGCCTACATCCACCGCATCGGCAGGACAGGGCGTGTGGGTCGTTACGGCAAGGCGATCCTGTTCGCCAGTCCCCGGGAAAAGCGCCTGTTGCAGGCCATCGAACGAGCAACCCGGCAGCCCCTGCGCCGGATGGAAATGCCGAGCCACGATACGGTTACGAAGAAGCGGGTCGACAAATTCCGCGACAGCCTGAGCGAGGTCATGTCCAGGGAGCCCCAGGAGTTCTTCCAGGATCTGTGCTTCGAACTGATGGAAGAGATGAACGTCGACATCCTGAAGCTGGCGGCCGGCGTCCTGTGCTATGCGCAGAAGGATCGTCCCCTGCGGGCGGCAGAGACCCGTGAGTTACAGAGCCCCCGCTGGGACGAACCACGGCAGCCGGGACGCGACCGCGGTCCGGCGCGAGGTCGGCCCACGAAGAACATGACCCTGTACCGGCTCGAGGTGGGATCGGCGGACGGGGTGGAGGTTCGCAACATCGTGGGCGCCATCACCAACGAGACCGGCCTGCGCAACCGCTTCATCGGACAGATCCTCATCCACCCCGACTATTCCACCGTCGAATTGCCGGACGACCTGCCACACAACATGATCGAACATCTCAAGAGAACCTACGTCGGACACAAGCCGCTGAAGATCTCGCCGGCCAGGGACGACGGTCCGGTGCGGGCGGAGAGCGGTTCGGGCCATGGGCCGAAGCGGACGTCGAAACCGAAACCGAAGCCGAAGCGCGTGAAGAGCGGCAAGCCTGCCGGCGCCAAGAAGAAGAAACCGAAGAAGACAGGCGCCAAGGCGAAGCCGCGCAAGGGCGGGAAGGCCAAGGGCGAGTCCTGATCGCATACAGCATGGTGCAGGGGCTTCCCTACAGCTCCTCGATCCTGCGTTGGAAAACCACGCCGCGCGCTTCCAGTCCCGCCAGCATGAAGGCGACGCACTTCTCGTCCTTGCCGATGAACTCCGGCGGCGAGATTCCCTTCTGATCGTACAGGCCCGCGGCGAGCAACCTGATCGCCGTGGTAGCGGTATAACCCGTGGTGCGCGCCATGGAGTGGGTTCCGGTTTCGGGGTCGTACCTGTCCAGCAGATCGTAGATGTAGCGCAGCGCCTGTCCGTCTTTTCTGCCCTCGATGATCACCTGCAACACCGTGATGTCCACTTCACCCGGCTTCAGTTTCCACATGGGGAACAGCAGCTTGGCCGTGAAGTCGATGGGACGGATCTTCGTGCCGTTGATCTCGATCTCCTGCTCGCTGAACAGTCCGGTGGCCCGCAGTACGGCCATCTTGTCGATGTGGCCCTGGTAGCGCAGGGTCTTTTCCTTCATATCGGGAGCGTCGATGGTGTCGGCCAGGGTGCGCAGGCCATCGCTGTTGAATGCCTCGAGGGTACCCATGCCCGGGAAATCCAGCAGTTCGGGGTCCGATAGTGCGTCGCGGACCACCAGGTGGCCATTTTCCACGTATCGGGCAGGCCGGGTATATTCCTCGATTACATCGATGGGCGAGAAGACGGCCTTGTATTCGTAGGGCCACTCACGGATTTCCGGCAGCCCGCCGACGTAGATGAGTATCTTTTCGGTACTGTCGAGCAATTGATCCACATGACCGATCAGTACGCTGCTCATGCCCGGGGCCACGCCGCAGTCGACTACTGCAGTGACGGCTTTCTCTTTCGCGAGGGCGTCCAGGTCGAAGGGATTCTCGGGAAAGAACGCTATGTCGACCACGTCCTTACCGGCTGCGATGATCGTCTGCAGGGTCCGGAAACCCATGAAGCCGGGCACCGCACTGAGCACCAGGTCGTGGTCCGCAACCAGGGCTTCCAAAGCAACAGTATCCGACAGATCCACCCTGGTGGTTGTGATCCGCGGGTTGGCTGCGGTCAGCTTCTGCAGTGCCGGTTCGCTCAGGTCCGCCGCGGTCACTTCGAATTTCCCGTCCCTGGCCAGGTCGATGGCCATGGGTGCGCCGACGAGCCCGGCGCCCAGAACTACTACTTTCATCTCGGCTCCCCTGTTGTCTGCCGGTGACCCGGCACTATATGACTCACGCCGGAAGTGGCGCAGTAGCAGAACAGTGGCAAAGGCACAGGGGGACTAGAGTCCGCTGAAGCGGTTCTTGTAGCTGATGAGCGGTGCTAATGCTCTGCACATACTGTCGGCCCGGTAACTCACAACTTCGTTCCTCGTCTGGCGCGCGAGCAGGAGCAACTCACGTTTGAACGGCAGTGCTGCCGAAATCAATTGTATCGAAGCAGGGGCGGTTTTGTCAGTAGAAGAAGAGGCCAGGGCGACGACCGGCGGCACGACGGCCGCTGCGCACCATGGTATCCTACACGGAGTCTCCCCATGACCATCCACTACGAAATCACGTAATTTCTTGCTTCGAGACGGCGGGCGGCCTAAATTCCTACCCGGAGGTAGCAATTGAGGCTCTGCAAGTCGTCCGAATACGCCATTCGCTGTCTGGTCTACATGGCCACGACAGATGCCGATGTATGCCCCGTCAAGCACCTGGCTGACGAATTAAAGATTCCCTACAAGTTCCTCGGCCGTCTGATGGGGCGCCTGCGTGATGCCGGTTTCGTGGAGTCGTTCCGGGGTCAGAGCGGTGGCTATCGCATCGCCCGGCCTCTGGACGAAATCCACCTCGAGCAGATCGTAGACACCGTGGAAGGCCTGGAGATCTATGACCGCTGCCTCCTGGGATTCGATATCTGTGACGAGGACAATCCCTGCCCCATGCATGAATTCTGGCAAGGCCCCAGAGAGAATATCCGGTCCATGATGGCCGATGTGACGTTGGCCGACATGATGAAGTCGCCGGGCAAGAAGCTTTCCTGATTTACGTTTCCGTTCAGAAGTGTGGTACGAAGTCGCCGGCCGCCGGCACAACAAGGAGTCTACGCAATATGACCCCGTCCCTGCTGGATCGCCTGCTGACCAGGAAAGGGCTCTATGCCGCTTTCTGGGTCGTGTCGATCATCATGGTGACCACCTTGATCGTGTTCACCGCCAATCTCCAGAAAGAGGTCCCGCCTCTGCCGCAGAAGGTTGTCTCCGCTGCCGGGGAAACCCTCTACACCTACGACGATATCGTCGGCGGCAAGGGCATGTTCCAGCAGTTCGACCTGATGGACTACGGGTCCTTGCTGGGCATGGGCGCCTACCTGGGCCCCGATTTCTCCACCGAGTTCTTCCATCGTCGCGCCGAGTTCCTTTACGGCCACTATGGACGCGAGGAATTCAATATCGGCCGGGATCAGCTCACTGCCGAGCAGGAAGGCTGGGTCAAGGAGCTCGTCAAGAAGGACTTCTATTCCGGCGAGGGCCTCAATGAGGGCACGGTGACCTACACCGACGCCTCGGCGGCAGCCTACAAGGCCAACAAGGCCTGGCTGGTGGACTTCCTGGTGAACGGTAACCGGGAGATGGCCTGGGTCGGCGGCGTCATCAATACCGGTGAGGCCGAGTTGATATCCGCCTTCGTGGACTGGTCCCAGATGGTGGCCGGCACCAAACGTACCGGCACCGACCGGACCTGGAGCAACGACTGGCCACCCGAGCCTCTGGTGGACCAGGACGTGAGCTGGAACAGCCACAAGTACACGTTGTGGGAGCTGCTGGCCCTGTGGGTGGGCACCATCCTCGTGCTGTTCATCGCCTACGAGAAACTGCTCAACCGCAAGGACGAGGAGCTGGAAGAAGCCCTGGTGATCACCAAGCTCTTCCCCTCCCAGCAGAAGCTCATCAAGTATGTGCCGACGGTGGGGCTGTTCTTTCTGTTGCAGATGATCATCGGTGGTTACCTGGCTCATATCTACACTGATCCGGCGAACAACTTCATCCTGGACCAGTCCATCATTCCCTTCAATGTGATGCGTGCGCTGCACGTCAACCTGGCTATCCTCTGGGTGACTATCGGCTGGCTGGTCGGCGGCATGCTCATCGCCCCGCTGGTGGGCAATGAGGATCTCAAGTTTCCCTGGCTGGTCGACGTGCTGTGGGGTGCTCTGCTGGTCGTTGGCGGTGGTGGCCTGGTGGGCATCTACATGGGTGCCACGGGCAACATACGCGAAGTCTGGTTCTGGCTGGGCAACGAGGGTCGCGAGCTGCTCAACCTGGGTCGTGTGTGGGATATCGGCCTGGTGCTCGGCCTGGTGATGTGGTTCCTGATGGTCTTCAGCGTTATCCGCAAGGCCAAGGAGAACAGCGTCCTGGTGGGCACCATCATCTGG
>QNDV01000106.1 GCA_003646045.1 bacterium | reverse complement strand
GGACTGGCCGGCGTACCCATACCGAACTCGTGTATGGGGCGCGATTTCTCGCCGAGCCTGCTCGGCGGCGAGGGTCCCGATCCCGAGCTCACCTCCAACCTGGAGCAGTCCGCCTACGAGGACATGGTCCGCCGTGCCCAGGAGCACATCCTGGCCGGCGATGCCTTCCAGATCGTCCTCTCCCAGCGTCTGGCCGGTACGACAAGCGTGTCGCCGTTCCGGATCTACCGGGCGCTGCGCATTCTCAACCCCAGTCCCTATCTGTTCTACGTGGACTTCGGCGATGCCCAACTCGTGG
The DNA here is from genome assembly GCA_003646045.1 of bacterium. Next base: position 7,212 of record QNDV01000106.1, on the reverse strand, counting down.
GCAGCTCCCCCGAGATGCTGGTGCGCGTTGCCGGCGGCCGGGCCCAGGTCAACCCCATTGCCGGCACCCGCCCCCGCGGCTCCACCGCCGCCGAGGACCACGAACTGGAGCGCGAGCTGCTGGCCGACGAGAAGGAGCGGGCCGAACATGTGATGCTGGTGGACCTGGGCCGCAACGATCTGGGCCGGGTTTGTCGCACGGGCACCGTGGTGGTGGACGACTTCATGGACGTGGAACGCTACAGCCACGTCATGCACATCGTTTCGCGGGTCTCGGGGCAACTCGAGGCGGGTGTCGACATGTTCGACGTCCTGGCGGCCACCTTCCCGGCGGGAACGGTTTCCGGAGCACCCAAGATCCGCGCCATGCAGATCATCAGCGAACTCGAGCCGGATCGGCGTGGACCCTATGCGGGTGCGGTGGGCTACTTCGGCCAGGGCGGGGACATGGACATGTGTATCGCCATACGCACCCTGGTGGTCCGCGACGGGCGCTTCAGTGTGCAGGCCGGTGCTGGTATCGTGGCCGACAGTGACCCCGCCCGCGAGTTCCAGGAGACCCTGGACAAGATCCGCGCCCTGGTGCGCGCCGTCGCCAACGCCGAGGAGGGCTGCTGACATGCATCTGCTCATCGACAACTTCGACTCGTTCACCTACAACGTGGTCCAGGCCCTGGGCCAGCTGGGTGCCGAGGTGGAAGTGCGGCGCAACGACGCCATCACCGTGGACGAGGCCCTGGGCCTGCCCCTGGATTCCCTGGTCATATCGCCGGGACCCGGCACGCCCGCCGACGCCGGGGTGAGCCTGGCCCTCATCGAGGCCCTGGCGGGTAAAGTGCCGGTGTTGGGCATCTGCCTGGGTCACCAGTGCATCGTCGAGACCTTCGGGGGCCGCATCGAGCGGGCGCCGCAGGTGATGCACGGCAAGACCAGCCGCATCCTCCACGACGACCGTACCGTCTACCGCGGACTGAGCAATCCCTTCACCGCCACCCGCTACCACAGCCTGATCGCCCCGGAGTCCGCCCTGCCCGCTTCACTGGAAATCTCGGCCCGTACCGCGGCCGGCGAGATCATGGGTGTCCGCCACCGTGAACTGGCAGTCGAAGGCGTCCAGTTCCATCCCGAGTCGGTCCTCACCCTGGAAGGCCCCCGCCTGCTGGGGAACTTCCTGGAGATGTGCGATGCGCGGGAGGGCAGCCATGGGGACGCAAAACCTGACCGGACTGGTTGAGACCCTGCTTGCGGGCGATACCCTGGACCGTGAGGGCGCCCGGGGTCTGATGGAGCTCGTCATGGACGGCCAGGTACCGCCGGTGACCCTGGCCGCCGCCTTGACGGCGTTGCGTCTGCGGGGAGAGACCGTGGACGAGATCACCGGCTTCGCCGAGGCCATGCGTGGCCACGCCGTGAAGGTACCGGTGGAGTTGCCGGACGTCGTCGATACCTGCGGCACCGGCGGCGACGGCAGTGGCACCTTCAACATCTCCACGGCCACAGCCCTGGTGGTGGCCGCCATGGGCATCCTGGTGGCCAAACACGGTAACCGCGCCGTGTCTTCGCGCAGTGGCAGTGCCGACGTCCTCGAGGCACTGGGTGTGAACCTGCAACCGGGGCCGTCGGCCGTGGCACGCATGGTACACGAGGTGGGTATCGGCTTCCTCTTTGCCCCCGCCCTGCACCCCGCCATGAAACACGCCATGCCCGTACGCCGCGAACTGGGCGTGCGCACGGTTTTCAACCTGCTGGGCCCCCTGACCAATCCCGCCGGGGCCAAGCGGCAACTGCTGGGCGTCTACGCGCCGGAACTGTGTCAACCCCTGGCCCGGGTGCTGGGGCATCTGGGCAGCGAGCGCGCTTACGTGGTCCACGGCAACGACGGCCTGGACGAGGTCTCTCCCACGGGACCGACCCTGGTGGCCGCGTTGCGTGACGGCGCCGTGGAGTCGTTCACGTTCTCGCCTCAGGAAGCCGGCCTGGCGCCGGTTTCGGTGGCGGATCTGGCGGGAGGTTCGGCGCAGGAGAATGCCGCCGTGATCCGCGATGTGCTGGCCGGCGTGACCGGTCCCGCCGCCGATGCCGTGGTGCTCAATGCCGCCTTCGTGGCCATGCTGGTGGATAAGGTCGACACGGCCCGGGACGGAGTGGCCCTGGCCCGCGAGACCCTGGCCGAGGGGCGGGGTACGACCCTGCTGGAGAACCTGGTGGCCCGGTCCCACGACCTGGCCCGGGAGGCATCATGAGTTTTCTGGACCGCATCCGGCCGGCCAAGGAACATGAAGCCGCCGCCCTGCGCAAAACCCACGCGGCCCGGACCCCGGCACGGATCGGAGATCCCGTACGACCATTTGCCCCCGCCCTGCGCGGCGGCCAGCGTCTCATTGCCGAGGTCAAACGCTGCTCGCCGAGTGATCCGGGATTTCGTCAGACCGCGGCCCTGGACCGGTTGGCCGCCGTCTATGAGCGCAGCGGTGCCGCCGCCATTTCCATTGTCACGGACCGGGCCAACTTCGGCTCATCCCTGACCGATGTGGCCGGCCTGCGCGCGGCCTCCCGGTTGCCAGTGATAGCCAAGGATTTCATCCTGGACGAAGTACAGATAGATGCGGCCTGGGCCGCCGGTGCCGATGCCGTGCTGCTTATCGCGCGCTTCGTGGCGCAGGAGCGGTTGACTGCCCTTTTGAACCATGCCGAGCAGTTGGGACTGGCAGTGCTGATGGAGTGCCACGATGCCCGGGACGTGTCCGCCGCCCTCGCCGCGGGCGCCGGTATCATCGGCCTGAACAACCGGGACCTGGCCGCCCTGACCACCGACATCGCCCTGACGTCGCGACTGCTGCCGCTTTTGTCGCGGGAATTGGTGCCACGGGAACTGGTGCGTGTCAGCGAGAGCGGACTGCAGCATCGCGACCAGATTACGCGCCTGGACGCCGAGGGCGTGGACGCCTTCCTCATCGGCCATGCCCTGTTGAAACACCCGGACCCGGGTCGCAAAGTGCGCCAACTGCTGGGACGTGAGGATGAGGACGGGCCCCTGCTCAAGATCTGCGGCTTGACTACCGCGGACGATGCCGTGGCGGCGGCCGCTGCCGGGGCCGACCTGCTGGGCCTGATCTTCGCGGACAGTCCCCGGCACATCACGATCGAGCGGGCGGCCGTGATCCGCCGGGCGGTTCCCGGGGCACGGCTGGTGGGTGTGTTCCGGGACGAAACGCCGGAGCGGATCGAGGCCGTGGCCCTGGCCGCCGGCCTGGACCTGCTGCAGTTGCACGGCGGCGAGTCGCCCGAGGTATGCCGCCGGTTACGCGAGCAAACGGGGCTGCCGGTGATCAAGGTCTTCGAAACCGGTTCGCCCGCCCTGGACCTGGTTGATGGCTACGACACGGCCTACGTCCTGCTGGACCGACCCAAGGGGGCGGCAAATGTTGCGGACGGTGCGGTGGACGAGGAATTGCTGGAAATCGCCGGACGACTTCAGGCCGCCGGTCGCCAGGTCATCCTGGCGGGTGGACTGGATCCCGCGAACATCGAACAGTCCCTGGGCATGGCGCCTGCGGGCGTGGACGTATGCCGGGGCGTGGAAGCGGAACCGGGTCGCAAGGACCACGAACTGCTGCGGACCCTGGGCAGGAAGGTGCATCCATGAGCATCCTGAAAACAGACGGACCCGGGCGCTTCGGCCCCTTCGGCGGGCAATTCGTGCCCGAGACCCTGATGCCGTGCCTCGAGGAGTTGGACGAGGCCCGCCGGGCAGCGGCGACCGACCCTGGTTTCGCCATCGAACTGGAACTGCTGCTGGCGGACTACGCCGGCCGCCCCACGCCCCTCTATCGGGCGCAACGGCTGGAGCAGACCTGGTCAGGCGGACGCGCCCGCATCTACCTCAAACGCGAGGACCTGAACCACACGGGCAGCCACAAGATCAACAACTGCCTGGGGCAGATCCTGCTGGCCAAACGCATGGGCAAGAAACGAATCGTCGCCGAGACGGGAGCCGGACAGCACGGCGTGGCCACCGCCACCGTCTGCGCTCTGGCCGGCCTGGAATGCGTGGTCTACATGGGCGCCACGGATATCCAACGGCAAGCCCCCAACGTGGCCCGCATGAAACTGCTCGGTGCGAGGATCCACACCGTCACCAGCGGCAGCGCCACCCTCAAGGACGCCACCAGCGAGGCCATCCGCGACTGGGTGACCAACGTGGCCGACACCTACTACATCATCGGCTCCACCGTGGGCCCCCATCCCTATCCGTCCCTGGTGCGCGGATTCCAGGCCGTGATCGGTCGCGAGGCCCGGGCACAGATCCTCGAGAAGGAGGGACGGCTGCCCCACCGGGTCATTGCCTGCGTGGGCGGGGGCAGCAATGCCATCGGGATCTTCAGCGGCTTCGTGGAAGACACGGCAGTGGAACTGTGGGGTGTCGAAGCCGCCGGCAGTGATCTGGGCCACAGCGAAGCCCTGGGACGCGGACGCCCCGGCGTGCTGCACGGCTCGTACAGCTACCTCGTGCAGGACGACGACGGCCAGGTGATTCCCGCCCACTCGGTGGCGGCCGGACTGGACTACCCGGGCGTGGGACCCGAGCACAGCCAGCTGCGTGATACCGGGCGCGCCACCTACCTGGGTGTGGGTGACGATGACGCCCTGGCCGCCTGCGCCGAGGTGTCGCGCCTCGAAGGCATCATCCCCGCCCTGGAGTCGAGTCATGCCCTGGCCTTCTGCCGCCTGCAACTGGCCGGGGCCGGACCGGACGAGCCGCTGATCGTGATCAACCTGTCGGGCCGCGGAGACAAGGACATGGCCGGCCTCGAGGAGGTGGGCGCATGAGCAAGCTGCATGAAATCGCCGCCGGGTTGAAGGCGGATGGCCAACCGACCCTGGTTCCGTTCCTCACCGCGGGCTGGCCCGATACGGTGACCTTCAAGCGCCTCGTGGCCGCCGCTGCACAGGCCGGTTGCCGCATCCTGGAGATCGGCGTCCCCTTCAGCGACCCGGTGGCCGACGGGCCGGCCATCCAGGCCGCCAGTGCCGAGGCCCTGGCCCGGGGCATGACCCTGGCCAAGGCCATCGAGCTGGCCGCCGAGGCCCACGCCGAGCATGACCTGCAGGTGGTCCTGATGGGCTACATCAACCCGGTGCTCAGCTTCGGTCCGGAACGCTTTGCCGCTGCCTGCGCCCAGGCCCGGGTGGCGGGTGTGATCGTACCCGACCTGCCCCTGGAGGAGGCGCACGGGCTGCGCGACCTGCTGAAGCACCACGGTGTCTCACTGGTGGAACTGGTGGCGCCCACCTCGGGACCGGAACGCCTGGCGGCCTACGCCCGGCAGGCGGGCGGCTTCCTGTATCTGGTATCGACCACAGGTGTCACCGGGGCCGGCCTGGGCACGAACGTGGCCTCCTACGTGGCATCGGTCCGCTCCCACACCGATCTGCCCCTGTACGTGGGGTTCGGTATCTCGGGCCCGGAGTCCGCAGCCGCGGTGGCTGCCGTGGCCGACGGCGTGGTCATCGGCAGCGCCCTGCAGCGGCTGGTGTCCAGGGCACCCGACCTCGACAGGGCCGTGGAGGAGGTCGGGCAGTTCCTGCGAACGGTGGTCGCGGCGATCAAAAGTGCCCGTAACGGTGATTCCGGTTGAGCATGTGGGATACCGGTGATAACTTGGCTCCACCATGTGGGAAGCCATAACCAACAGCCCCGTCATCGATATCCTCGACATCCTGATCGTGGCGTTCCTGCTGTACCGCCTGATCGTGTTCATCAAGGACACGCGCGTGATCCAGATGTTCCTGGGCCTGGGCTTCCTGCTGGTGCTGTCCTATGCGTCCAGTTCCATGGGCATGATCGTTGTCGGCCGCATTATCGACACCCTGCAGACCGTGTGGGTCATCGCCTTCATCATCATCTTCCAGCCCGAACTGAGGTCCGCGCTGACCGCCCTGGGCCTGCGCCGCGGTTTCGGCCTGATGCGGGCACCGGACGAGATTCCCGCCGAACAGGAATTGCTGGAGGCCGTTTCGCGCATGAGCAAACGTGGGCTCGGAGCGCTGATCGTCATCGAGCGCGAGGTGAGGCTGAACAACTGGATCAAGAAAGGCGTGAAGCTGGACGCCGAGATCTCCGCCCCCACGCTGGAATCGATCTTCACGGTGCCGGGTCCCCTGCACGACGGGGCGGTGATCATCAGCAACGGCAAGATCGCGGCCGCGGCGGTGATCCTGCCCATCACCGAGCGCGAGGAACTGGGGTATGTCCTGGGCACGCGCCACCGGGCGGGTATCGGTATCAGTGAGCACTCCGACGCCATCGTGATCGTGGTGTCGGAGGAGAAGCGCTCCATCAGCCTGTGCCACGAGGGTGAAATCAGGCGGGGACTGTCCATGGATGATCTGCAGATCGAGTTGGAGCGGATCCACTTGCGCAAACGCAAGCGTACGCGGCGGCCGTCCACGGAGAAACCCACCGAACCCCGGAGTACATGACCCTGATCCGGGACAAGAGCAGGGCCGCGCAATCATGCGCGGCCCTCGTGTTCCAATCTACGGGTACGAGGTCAGCCTACGGTTTCCGGCACCGGCATGGCCATTTCGGGCCGAACCAGGCGGGTACCCCCCGGCAGAACGGCCTTCAGGAACAACTCGACCAGATCGGGATCGAAACGTGACCCGGCGTCCCTGCGCAGCAGTTCGGCGGCCGCTACGGGGCTCAGCGGCGTTTGGCCGTCGGATCCGGTTACCATCTGGGAATAGCTCTCGGCGATAGCCACCACCCGCGCCACCAGCGGCACGTTGTGACCGTCGAGTCCCCGCGGGAAACCACGACCGTCATACCGTTCATGATGGCTGCGCACGACATCGATGATCGTGGCGGGCAGGCCGAGTTTCGCCAACAGACCGGCACCTTCGTCGGGATGGCTGCGCCAGATCTCACGCTGCTCCTGGTTCCAGTTGCGGTCACCCTGGGGGAAATCCGCGGTCTTGTCCATCAGGCCGATGTCACGCAACAGGCAACCGTAGACCAGATCGCGTTCCTGGTCGGGCGGAAACGCCATCACCCGGGCCAGACGACCCACCTGCTTGACCATGGTGGTGGTCTGGGCATCGGTGCCGTGGCGATGTTTCTCGGCCTGGGACACGAGGATACGCACAAGCTCCAGGTTCACGTCGGCGTTGTCGTTGGTATCGTGATAGCGGGACAGCAGTCGCGAGGTCT
>QNDV01000105.1 GCA_003646045.1 bacterium | reverse complement strand
CATCCCCCGCGCGGGTCTTCTGGTGACCACGGTGTTGGCCCTGGCACTGTCAGGGGACAGCTGGGCAGCCACCAGATCGGTGCGACCGGATGGCCTTGGCGACCACTCCACGATCCAGACTGCCGTGGATGCCTGCTCGGCGGGAGACGTGGTCCTGCTCGAGGACGGGATCTTCACCGGGGACGGCAACCGGGACATCTCCTGCGGTGACACGGAAATCACCATCCGCTCGCGCAGCGGCAACCGGGCAGCCTGCATCATCGACTGTGCCGGCGGCCAGTGGGTTACACCCCATCGCGGGTTCGTCATCACCGGTGACGGTTCCCTCCGCATTGCCGACCTGACTGTCATCAACGGTCACGCGGCGGGCGACAGGATGTCGACCGGTGGTGGTGGCGCCGTTCTCTGCACCGGCAGCAGGACCCCGCACTTCGAGAATTGTGGATTCATGGACAACCAGGCCGAGTTCGGCGGCGCGGTGGCCGTGATCGATGGTTCACTGGAATTCAAGGGTTGCCGCTTCGAGCGCAACTCCGCCGAACAGGGTGGTGCTGTTTTTTGTGGTGCGTCGGACATTCTCCTGGAAGCCTGCAGGTTCATGAACAACGCGGGTTCCAACGGCGGAGCAGTGAGCAACCGCGCCGGTGTCGTAACCGCGCGGGCATGCGATTTCGAAGCCAACCTCAGCCGCAACGGCGGTGCCATCAGCGGGCACGAGGCGGCGAGATTCGTGGTCGCCGGCAGCATGTTCACGACCAATACGGCCACCATCGGCGGCGCGGTGTTCCTGGCCGGTTCGACCATTTCCCTCGAAGACAGTTTCCTGGTGCTCAACACCGCCGGTATCGGCGGCGGCATCCTGGCCAGCGGTAACTCGTCGCTCCGCCTGGACCACTCTCTCATCGCCTACACCCAGCAGGGCAGCGCCATGGGACTGGAGGGCGGCACACGGGTGGAAATACGCTGCAGTCTCATCTACGGCAACTCCGAGGGAGACTGGGCGGGCGCCCTGGCACCCCTGCTCGGCCAGGATGGCAACATCCGCCAGGATCCCCTCTTTACCGCCCCCGGCCGGGGTGATTTCTCCCTGAAGCCGGATTCACCCCACCTCCGGGACCGACCGGGATGCGGCGCCGGGAATAGCGCCGAATGACAATCGCGACGGCCGCCGAAAATGCATACCTATTTCGTTTAGTATTAGGCAAATAGCTGGATCCAGACTTGATTTTATTGGTGAACCGAACAACCGTGTATGTTCTAATTCAAGACGTTCAGACGCACTCTGAATCCACCCTTACGGGAGCGACGATTCCATGAATTCCTTCGGCTCCACAGCCTGGTCATCCATCGGGAAGAAGGTGATCACGGGCATCACGGGATTCTGCCTCATCGGCTTCATCATCGTACACCTGCTCGGGAATCTCACCATCTTCATCGGCCCGGACGCCTTCAACCACTACGCCCACTTCCTCGAGAGCCTGATTCACGGCTGGTTCATCTACGCCTTCGAGGCGGGGCTCATCGCGATTTTCGTCTTCCACATGGTTTCGGCCTTCACCGTGGCCTGGACCGACAAGCGCGCCGCGCGCAAGGAAGGCTACAAGTACGCGAAGAACGCCGGTGGTACCAGCCGCAAGACCCTGGCGTCGAGGACCATGATATACGGCGGCGCCCTGATCATAATTTTCGTGATCGGGCATGTCTGGACCTTCAAGTTCGGTGACCACGAGATCCTGCCCGGAGGAGTCAAGAACCTCTACAAGACGGTGGCCATCGCCTTCCAGCAACCCGCCTTGGTGGGCTGGTACGTGCTGGTCATGGCCGTCCTGGGCTTTCATCTCAGACACGGTTTCTGGAGTGCTTTCCAGTCCCTGGGCTGGACGAATGACCGCTGGTTGCCACTGCTGGTCAACGTCGCCAGGGTCTTTGCCTGGCTGATAGCCATCGCGTTCATCGGACTGCCGATCTACATGTACTTCTTCGTCGATCCCGCCTCCGCCAGCGCGGCAGTATCGGGAGGTCACTAGTCATGAGCAACAACTTCAACTTCGATGCCAAGATCCCCACCGGCCCCCTGGCCGACAAGTGGGACCGGCACATGATAGACAATCCCCTGGTGGCCCCCGGCGGTAACCGGCGCAAACGCACCATCATCGTGGTGGGTACGGGTCTGGCCGGCGGCGGCGCCGCGGCAACCCTGGGCGAGCTGGGCTACAACGTGCTCAACTTCTGCATCCAGGACAGCCCCCGCCGCGCCCACTCGGTGGCGGCCCAGGGCGGCATCAACGCCTCCAAGAACTACCAGAACGACGGTGACAGCGTGTACCGCCTGTTCTACGACACCATCAAGGGCGGCGACTACCGCAGCCGGGAAGCCAACGTTTACCGCCTGGCCGAGTTGTCCATGGCCATCATCGACCAGTCGGTGGCCATGGGTGTGCCCTTCGCCCGTGAATACGGCGGTACCCTGGCCAACCGGACCTTCGGTGGCGTACAGGTCAGCCGCACGTTCTACGCCCGGGGCCAGACCGGCCAGCAACTGCTGCTGGGGGTCTACAGCGCCCTGAGCCGGCAGGTCGATGCGGGCACGGTGAAGATGTTCCCGCGGCACGAAATGCTGGATCTGGTGGTGGTGGACGGCAAGGCCCGCGGCATCATCGTCCGCGAGTTGATGACCGGCGAGATCAAGCGCTACGCCGCCGATGCGGTGGTGCTGGCCACCGGTGGTTACAGCCCGGTGTTCTACCTTTCCACCAACGCCGTCAACAGTAATGCCACGGCGGCCTGGCGGGCCCATCGGCGGGGCGCCCTCTTCTCCAACCCCTGTTATACCCAGATCCACCCCACGGCGGTACCGCAGTTGGGCGACTACCAGTCCAAGCTCACCCTGATGAGCGAATCCCTGCGCAACGACGGCCGCGTGTGGGTGCCCGGCAAGGCAGGAGACGGCCGCAAGCCCACGGATATTCCCGAGGCAGACAGGGACTACTACCTGGAGCGACGCTACCCCGCCTTCGGCAACATGGTGCCCCGTGACATCGCGGCCCGCGCGGCCCTGGTGGAGTGCGACCAGGGCAAGAGTGCCCATCTGTCGGAGCAGTCGGTCTACCTGGACTTTGCCGAAGCCATCGGCCGGTTGGGCCGTGACGTGGTGGCCGACCGCTACGGAAACCTCTTCGCCATGTACGAGGAGATCACCGGCGAGAACCCATACGAGACGCCCATGATGATCTATCCCGCCCCCCACTACACCATGGGCGGGTTGTGGGTGGACTACAACCTGGAGAGCACCATTGAGGGCCTGTTCGTGGCCGGCGAAGCCAACTTCTCCGACCACGGCGCCAACCGTCTCGGTGCCAGCGCCCTGATGCAGGGTCTGGCCGACGGCTATTTCGTGGTACCGCGGGTGGTGGCCAACTACCTGGCCGGCGCCGATCTCAAGGACACCAATCCCGACGCCGCCGAGTTCAAGGACGTCGAGAACGACGTTCAGACCCACCTGCGGAAACTGCTCTCCATCAAGGGCAACCGGACGGTCAGGGAGATCCACTGGGATCTGGGCCGGGTCATGTGGACGAAAGTGGGTATGGCCCGCAACCGCGAAGGCCTGACCGAGGCCATCGGCAGGATCAAGGAACTTCGCCAGACCTTCTGGCAGGACCTGGCCCTGGCCGGTACCGACAGCGACCTGAACAAGCAGCTGGAGCAGGCCAACCGCCTGGGTGATTACCTCGAGCTGGGCGAAGTCATGGCCCGCGACGCCCTCATGCGCGAAGAGAGCTGCGGCGGCCACTTCCGCGAAGAGCACAAGACCGAGGACGGCGAAGCCAAACGTGACGACGCCAACTTCACCTTCGTCTCGGCGTGGGAGTACACCGGCCAGGACAAGGAACCGGTGATGCACAAGGAAGACCTGGTCTTCGAGAACGTGGAACTGAAGACCCGCAGCTACAAGTAGAGGAAGGTTCAGCCATGAGCGATAAAGGCATAACCATCAACCTGAAGATCTGGCGCCAGGCCCGGGGCGCGGACAAGGGCAACTTCGTCGACTACACGGTAGAGAACGTGCTGCCGGAAATGTCCTTCCTTGAGATGCTCGACATCCTGAACGAGCAGCTGGTAAAGAAGGGCGAGGAAGCCGTCGAGTTCGACAACGACTGCCGCGAGGGCATCTGCGGTACCTGCGGTCTGGTGATCAAGGGTGTGGCCCACGGACCCCACGCCGCCACCACCACCTGCGAGGTCCGCATGCGGAACTTCACCGACGGCGAGACCGTCACGGTGGAACCCTTCCGCGCCGGCCCGTTCCCCATCATCAAGGATCTGGTGGTGGACCGCCTGGCTTTCGACCGGATCCAGCAGAAGGGCGGCTTCGTGTCCATGAATGTGGGCTCGGCCCCCGACGGCAACGCCGTGCCGGTGCCCAAGGTCTCCGCGGACAAGGCCATGGACGCCGCCTCCTGCATCGGCTGCGGTGCCTGCGTGGCGGCCTGCCCCAACGCCTCGGCTTCCCTGTTCGTGAGCGCCAAGATATCCCAGTTTGCCTACCTGCCCCAGGGCGAGCCCGAGCGCGTCCGCCGGGCCCTGGCCATGGTGGCGCAGATGGATGAAGAGGGCTTTGGCGACTGCTCGAACCACGGCGAATGCGAGGCGGTCTGCCCCAAGGAGATCTCCATCGAGCATATCGCCAAGATGCGGCGGGAGTATCTGCGGGGGGCCATCAGGGGCGCCTAGGAAGACCCATAGAAAGGATGACCCCGATGTGCCTCGGCATTCCCGGCAAGATCACCGACCTGCTCGAGGGCGGTCTCCTGCCCATGGGGACCGTCGATTTTTCCGGCGTCTCCCAAGAGGTCTGCCTGGCCTACGTGCCCGAGGCCGGCCTGGGTGATTACGTATTGGTACACGCGGGTTTCGCCCTGGCCCAGTTGAAGGAAGAGGAGGCGCAGGAGACCCTCGAACTCCTGCACCGCATGGCGGAGTTGCAGAGCCTTGATGAGGCCACGGACCCCACCGGCCAGAAGGATGTTTCGTGAATCCTGAAGGCCGATACCGGGGGCAACAGCAAGTGGCGCCCCCGGTTGCGATTAGGCACGAAGGCTTTGTTTTTTCATAACTGGCATTATCCGGCGCTGCCCGGCCCACGTTGAATCTGCCGCAGTGTTTTTCCGTCCAGGACCAATCCGATCCTGTCGGATCCGGCCGAGTCATGTTAAATTGCGGCGTCCACCACGACGTGAGGACCCACCCCCGGAACGGTCACAATGATCAGGTTTTCGCACGACATCGGCGAATTTGCGCCGCTATTCGAGGATTCGGCCGCTGCACGTGTGGCTTCCCAGGCACGCTCGGTGCGCTTGCTCTACGAAATGACCCTGCCCGGCCATGGTGAGCAAACGCCCCAGGACGAGGACCACCGCAACCTGGCCGACCTCCTGTCGGATGCCAGCGTGGTGTTCCGCCCCGACGCCGTGCAGCGCGAAATCTACACCAGTGACAGTGGCACCCCGGCCATTCCGGTTTTCATTCGCCGCTCCCTGGTCAACCTGGACACGCGTCTGGTAGTGCGGCCCGGAACCCTGGCCGATCTGCAGTCCTTCGTCCGCTGGTCCCGCGAAAACCACCGGCCCTGGTGTTTGCGCGGCGCCGGTACCTGGCCCTTCGGTGGCGCCGTGCCCGTGGGCGGCGAAATCGTGTTGGACCTGACCCACCTCGACGGCATCCATCCCGCCGCCGACGGTGAGACGGTACTGGTGGGTCCCGGAGCCCTGGTGGCCAACATTCGCCGTGATCTGCGAGAGCGGGGTCTGGCCCTGAAACAGGAGATCACCAACCCCCACAGCGGCACCCTCTGCGGCTGGATAGCCACCGGTGGTCTGGGACTGGGCGCCTACAAGTACGGGCCCGTCCGACGCTCGGTGCAGGCACTGCTGCATCTACGCCCCGACGGCGAGTTGGAGACACTGCGACCCGACAGTGAGGAATTCGCGGCCCTCTTCGGCAGCGAGGGCCAGCTTGGCGTCATCGCCGGCGCCCGGGTGGAAATCAAGTCCGACGCCTTCGTATCCAAACCCTACGCCTTCAGCTTCGGCGCCGTGGACCACGCGGTGGCCTTCATGGAGATGGTACGCGAATGGGAGCTGCAGCCCACGAGCGTGCTCTACTTCGACCACGAGTACATGAAGATCACGGCCGAGGTCCAGGCCACCCGTCACCGCCGCCTGCTGGACCAGGCGGTGGAGGAAAGCGACGAACTCAAGACCCGCCGTGAGCGACGGGACCTGGAAACGGCCCGCAGTCTCGACAGTGTGGAACATGTGGTGGTCCTGGAGTTCGATACCCGGGCGGATTATGAGCGCTGCCTGCGCTACCCCCTCTTTGCCCCCGGTGGTGATCGGCGCCGCTACCGTGACCTGCAGTACCGCCGCCTGACGGTCCACCAGGCCCATATGCTCTGGGATCACCGCTACGCCCCGGTACAGATGAAGTCCCGCGGTCCTTCCATGCTGGTCAGCGAGGTGGTGCTGCCGCTGGCACGCTTCGTGGAATACTGTGATTTCCTCACGGCGTCGGTCACCGGTTGGACCAACAACCCCCTCAAGACCGAGGCGCACCTGCTGCCCGACGGTGAAATGCTGGTCCAGTCCATCCTGCTGGCCGATACGGGTACCCACCGCCACAAATTGTACCTGACGCTGGTGCCTTTCATGACCCAGGCCGCCCTGAGACTGGGCGGCCGGCTCTATGGAACCGGTCTGTGGAACCTGCCCTTCCTGGGGCGGGAAACAGATGCCGAGGCGGACCGTCTGGCCAGTCACCGCGAAGCCAAGGACCGCCTGGACCCGGACCGCCTGCTCAACCGTGCCAAGTACATCAACGGCGCAGCGCGCAATTGGCGGCTCAAGCTGTATACGAAGTTGCCGGCACCCCTGCTGGGCAAGATCGTGGATCTGCTCATGAGTGGCCGCCGGGACCGCAGGGGAGTCTCGCCCTACTTCCTGGGCCGGGCCCTGTGGCGCCTGACCCGTCTGGCCATTCCCGGCGTGGTACCTCCCACCCTGGCCGCGGCACGTCCCTCCATCGCCCGCATCAACAGTGCCTGCGCCGAATGTGACAGCTGCGAGCGGGTCTGTCCCACCAGCGATGTCTTCGGCGCCCTGGGCCCGGCCACGCCCATCACCCGGCGCCGGACCGCAGAACGTCTGTCCCGTGGCGACACCGTAGACCAGGCCGAGGCGCTGGCCTTCCTGGCCTGTACCCGCTGCGACAACTGCACGCGGGTCTGTCCCACGGAGATTCCCCTGACCGAGATGTTCGACATGGTCGAGGCCGAACCTGCGTTCCAGGCCGCCCTGGGCCTGGACACCGACGCCAAGCAGGCCTTTGTCGACCGCATGTGGGACATCATGAAGGAAAGCCCCCTCTACCTGCCCCATACCAAGGCGGAGCAGAAGGAGGAACGCAGCCACCTGCAGCACGGGCTCAAGATCCAGTACCCCCGCGGTTTTGCCT
>QNDV01000104.1 GCA_003646045.1 bacterium | reverse complement strand
TGATCTGCGTGGGCTGCATCATCCAGGGGGACACGCCCCACTTCCACTACGTCAGCAGCGAGGTGACCAAGGGCATCGCCCAGGTGTCCCTGGACTCGAGCATCCCCGTGGTTTACGGCATTGTCACCGCCGAGACCCTGGACCAGGCCATCGAGCGGTCGGGGACCAAGGCGGGCAACAAGGGCTTCGACGCGGCGTTGACCGCGCTGGAGATGATCGACCTGTGTGCGGAAATCGACGAGGGGTAGGACAACATGGAGCACTTCACGCGTCCGGCCCCCGACGAGTATGCGCCTTATTTCCAGCAGTACCTGGACAAGGTGCCCGCCGGTGTCGAGGACATCATGAGCCACCTCAAGCGGCAGGGGCTGATCTGGCTGAGCCTGTTGCGGAGACTGGACGATGCGCAGGCCGAGTTTCGCTACCAGCCGGACAAGTGGTCGGTGAAGGAGATCGTGGGGCATCTCATCGACACCGAGCGGGTCTTCGCCTTCCGGGCGCTGTGGCTCGCGCGGGAGGCGTCGGCCGAGTTGCCGGGGATGGATCAGGACGCCTGGGTCAGTGGCGGCGGCGCCCACCGGCGTCCTTTGGCCGCGCTGTGGCGCGAACAGCACGTGTGCCGTACGGACCATGTGTATCTGTTTCGCAGCCTGGATCAGGACGCCGTGGGGCGGCCTGGCATTGTCGACGGCAACAATCTGACGGCGCGGGCGGTGCCCTGGATCATTGCCGGGCATGAGAAGCATCATCTGGACGTGTTGCGTGAGCGATACGGCATGGGATAGGGGTGGGCTCCGCCCCGGTTGCTTTCGGCACCCCTGTCGTTTAAAATAGTAGAGGGGAAGGCACCGCCTTCCCCGCGTTGTTGCACCCCTCCGGCACCGCCGGAATCCGATCTTTGACAGGAGCATACGCTGTGGGCAAACGCAGGAAGAGCCGCGAAATAGTATTGCAGTCGTGCTACGCGGCGGTGATCAGCGGCGGGCGTCTGGAGAACACCCTGGCCGACCAGTTGGACCGGCGTGAATCGGCTGACGATTCCGCCGCCTTCGCCCGCGACCTGGCGTCCAAGGTGGACAGAAACCGCCAGGACCTCGAGGCCTGGCTGGCCCAACTCGTCAGCAAGGGCTGGAGCCCGGATCGACTGGGTGTGCTCGAACGGATCATCATGGTCATGGGCCTGGCCGAGTTGCGTTTCAGCCCCGACGTTCCCTGGCGCGTGGCCATCAACGAGGCCCTGGACCTGACCCGTCGTTATTGCGATGACGATGCGGTGGGCTTCGTCAACGGCGTCCTGGACAAGGCCGCCGCCGAGACCTATCCCGAGTCGCACGGGCAGGCCGGCCCGCGGGAGGGCGGCGCGTGAGATCCTCGACCCCCGACCACTGGCAGCGCTTCTGGGAGCAGGCAGACGACCTGGCCCTGGACGAGGTCTATGGCACCGACGGGCGCATGGTGCGCGAGGTCATGCTGCTGGGTCCACCGGCGGGCAAGCGCGTCCTCGAGGTGGGGGCCGGGACGGGCCGCGATGCGGTGACCCTGGCGAAGGCGGGGGCCGAGGTCTGGACCCTGGACTACGTGGCCGGTTCGCTGAAACTCACCGCCCAGGCCGCGGACAAGGCCGGTGTCGACATTCGCACGGTGTGTGGCGACGGTACGGGCAGCCCCTTTGCCGACGGTACTTTCGACGTTGTATTCCACCAGGGCCTGCTGGAACATTTTCGTGATCCGCTGACCCTGCTGGATGACAACGTGCGCATCCTCAAGCCCGGCGGGTATCTCATCGTGGACGTACCCCAGACCTTTCACTACTACACCGTGGGCAAGCAGGTACTCATCGCCCTGAACCGCTGGTTCGCCGGCTGGGAGACCCAGTTCACCCCGGCCCAGCTCGAGGGCTGGGTGCGCCGAGGTGGCGCCACGGTGGAGCGTACCTACGGCGACTGGATGGTGCCCGGACTGTGGTACCGGGCCCTGCGCAAGATGCTGCTCACCAGGTTGGGTTGGCGGTTGCCCATGCACCCCGAGCCCGTGCCGCCCCTGTCACGGCTGGGCGAGCGCTGCCGCGGTTGGTTCGGCTCCACGCGGCTGGCCCTTCACACCATGCCCACCATCGGGGTGGTGGGACGCAAACCGGAGGCCGGGTCCTGAGACTGCTGGCGGTCAACTGGCGCGATATCGGCGACCCGTTGGGTGGCGGGGCCGAGTTGCACCTGCACGAGATCCTCAAGGGTGCCGTGGCGGCGGGTTGGCAGGTGGACCTGGTCTGCTGCGCCTACACCGGTGCGTCGACCCGTGAGGTGGTCGACGGGGTAACCATCCATCGTCATGGCCACTGGTCGGTGGCCAATTTCGTGCTGCCGGGAGTGGTGAAGCGACTGCTGCGGCAGCACACCTACGACCTGCTGGTGGAGGACATCAACAAGATCCCGTTCTATACGCCCCTGTACGCCGGCGGGGTGCCGGTACTGGCGGTAGTGCCACATCTGTTCGGGCGCACGGTCTACCGCGAAGCCAATCCCGTGCTGGCCACCTACGTCTATGGCGCCGAGAGTCTCATACCGTTGGTGTACCGGAACGTGGACTTCGAGGTGATCAGCCCCTCGACGAGGGAGGATCTGGTGGCCAGGGGTATGGACCCGGCTCGCGTCAACACGATCTACTGCGGGCTGGATCACGAGCGCTTCAGCCTGCGGGAGCCTCCGCCGCGCAGTTCGACGCCCCTGGTAGTGTGCTGGAGTCGCCTGCGCCGGTACAAGAGCAACGATGTGGCCCTGCGTGCCTTCGGCCGTATCCACGCCGCCCTGCCCGACGCCCGCCTGTTGATCATGGGCCGTGGACCCGACGAGTCTCGCCTGCGCCGGTTGACGGCGCGCCTTGGTCTGCAGGAGTTCGTGGCTTTCGAGGGCTTCCTGCCCCACGAGGAACTGGTTGCCAATCTGCACCGGGCCCACGTCTTCCTGAATCCCAGTCCCAAGGAAGGCTGGGGGCTGACCGTGGTGGAAGCCAACCAGTGCGGGTTGCCGGTGGTGGCCAGCGACCGGCCGGGATTGCAGGATTCGGTACGCCACGGCGAGACCGGCAGTCTGGTGCCCTACGGTGACCATGAGGCGTTTGCCCGCGAGGCCTTGGCCCTGCTGCGGGATCCCGACTTGTGGCAACGGCGCAGCGACGCCGCCCGGCAGTGGGCCGCGGGCTTCAGTTGGCCCCGTTGTGTGGAGGAGTCCCTGGATCTGTTCGAGCGCGTGGCCACCGCCGGGGTGCGGCCATGAAGAACGCCCTGGTTTTCCTGGCCAAGCTCACCGTCAGTGCGGCGTTGATCTGGTTCGTGCTGTCGCGCCTGTCCCTGGACGAGATCGTGGAGGGTCTGGAAAACCCTCGTTGGGGTTGGCTACTGGCGGCCCTGGCAGTCTACGGGGTCAGCGCCTTTGGCGGAGCCCTGCAGTGGTCCTGGCTGTTGGGGCGCGCCGGCATCAGGGCGCCGGCAACGGAGATCCGCCGGCTCTACTTCATCGGGCTCTTCTTCAACAACTTCCTGCCCGCCAACATCGGTGGCGATGCCTGGAAGATCGTTGATCTGGGTCGTCAGCAGAAGCGGCACCTGGGTGTCTTCTGTGCCACCCTGCTGGACCGGATCATCGGTCTGATGGCTCTGTCCCTGGTGGGATCGCTGGTGCTGGTTGCCGCCAGCGGTCTGGACATTCCCCTGCCACGGCACGCCCTGTTGCTGCCGGTCCTGCTGGTGGCCCTGGTGGCGGGGTTGGCCTTCCTGCTGTCGAGAAGGCTGCGCAGGCTGCTGCCGGCGGTGGCCCGCGGGTTGCGTCTGGAGGGCGTGGCCCTGCGATTGGAGAAGCTGGTGGGCGAACTGGGGCGCTACCGTTCCCACGTGCGCTGGCTCAACGGCCTGGTGGCGTTCAGTGTGGGAGTCCAGATCCTGCGCCTGGCCACCCATCTGCTGGTGGCGCGGGGGCTCGGCTACGATCTGAGCCTGATCCAGAACGTGCAGTTGCTGGTGTTGATACCCCTGCTGGCGGTGGTCCTGATGCTACCGGTGACCATCAACGGCATCGGGTTGCGCGAATCGGTCTCTGCCAGCCTGCTGACCTGGGCAGGGCTGGCGGCGCCCCACGCCGTGGGCATGGAATTGGCGGCTTATCTCGTGCAGGTGGTGTTCAGCCTGCAGGGCGGGGTGTTACTCTGGCTGGGCCGCGGGCGGCCCCGGGAGGGGAACTCCTAGGTCTCTTTGTTGTTGGGCCCATTCCCGTGTGTTAGTTTGGGCCGGTCCGTTCGGATGAGTCCCGAAAAGCAGAGGATATCGACTTGATCGCAAACCTGATGCGTCGGCCCCACCTGCTGATCGCCGCCGCTGTCTTTGTCCTGACCCTGGGCGTCTACATGGCAACCCTGGGTCCCACCGCGGATTTCTGGGACTGCGGGGAGTTCATCACCACGAGCCACATCGTGGGTGTACCGCATCAACCGGGTACGCCGCTGTATGTGCTCATGGGCCGCGTTTTCGACGTGTTGAGCGGCAACGCGGACATCACGAAACCCGCCCTGGGTACGGCCCGGGCCGTCAATTTCATGTCCGCCTTCTTCAGTGCCCTGGCAGTGGCCTTCATTTTCCTGGTGATTCGCGGTATCGCCAGGCGGGCCGATCCCGATATGGGCTGGCTGGCCGAGGTGGGCGGTGTGGTGGGGGCCCTCTTCCTGGCCTTCAGCGAGACCTACTGGAACAACGCCATCGAGGCGGAGGTCTACGGGCTGTCCGCCTTCATGATCGCCATCCTGACCTGGCTCACACTGCACTGGTACGACCACCGGGACCAGCCGGCCAGCAACAATCTCCTGTTGCTGATGATCTACCTGCTGGGCCTGGGGGTGGGATTCCATCTGGGCAGCATCCTGGTCTATCCCGGAGTCTTCCTGCTGGCGGTGCTGGCCACCAGGCGTCACCTGCCCCTGATGGACCTGTTCCTCATGAGTGTGGGGCTGTTCATATTCCTGCTGTCGACCAGTACCAGGGACAACGGCCTGGTGGTGATGCTGCTCATCGCCTATGGCGTGGTGGTAGTGATCCGTTCGTTCCAGGGGCGCCATTTCGCCCTGGTGGGCAGTGCCCTGTTCTTCGTGGGCCTGACCGTCCACGTGATGATGATGATCCGCTCCGGCGCGGATCCCGAGCCCCTGATCAACCAGACCGACCCGGACAATTTTGCCACCTTGCTGTCGGTGGTGCGGCGGGAACAGTATCCGCCCCTGAATCCCTTCGAGCGGCGGGCGCCGCTGCTGTGGCAGTACGGCTACTACTACGGGTTCCTGTTCAAGCAGTTCTATATCCTGGGTCCGGGACAGGGCATGCTCACCGCGGCGACCACGGTGCTGGGTCCCGTCTTCCTGGCGCTGGTGGGACTTTTCCACGGTCTGCGCCGGGTGCGCCCCCTGATCTTTGTGCCCCTGGCAGGCTACCTGATCAACGGCGAACTGCTCACCCTGTACCTGAACTTCACCGATCACGAGGTCCGTGACCGGGACTATTTCTATTTCGCGGCTTTCATGTTCTTCGCCATCTTCATCGGTCTGGGCGCGGCGGCCCTGCTGCGCTACCTGGCCGGGGGCGAGGGGCGTACCGCTACGCAGATCGAGGAAGCGGGCGGGAGCTGGCGTGCCGAACCGCGCGCGGTGGTCGGTCTGCCGGTCAAGGCTGCCGCGGTGGTATTGCTGCTGCTGGCTTTGTTGCCCATGGCGCCGGGTCATACGAAGTACTTCGAACACGATCGCCACGATAACCGTATCGGCTACGAGTATGCCTGGAACATCCTGGCTGGGCTGGACGAGGGTGCGATCCTCTTCACCAACGGTGACAACGACACCTTCCCCCTGTGGTATCTGCAGATGGTGGAGCACTTCCGCTCCGACGTGACGGTGGTGAATCTCTCGCTGGTCAACCTGCCCTGGTACGTCAAGCAGCTGCGGCAGAACTACGGGCTGGAAATGGCGCGCAGCGACACCGAGATAGACGATCTGCGGCATCGCTGGTACGACGACCCGAAAACCGGTGAGCGCCAGCTGATCATGATCAAGGATTACGTGCTGCACGATATCATGATGGCCAACGAGGGCGGATCGCGGAGGCCGGTCTTCTTCGCCGTGACCATCCCCGAGGAAAACATGCAGCGCTATTGGCCCAAGCTGCTCATGGAGGGCATGGCGTACCGTCTGACCGATACCAACGGACCGGACAACCAGCCCATCGTGGACCCCCAGCTGGTGTTGGAAAACGTGTTGGGTGTCTACAAGCTGGATGCGCTGCAGGACATGGACGACGACGAGCGCCGTGACATGTACGCGGCCATGTCCGGTCGGGCTACCGATTCCGGCGAAATGGATCTGGGCCACGGCGGCCGGGAAATTACCGTCTCGGACCTGGATGTACTGGCGGGCATGATCGGTGCCACCCGTACGGACGTCTTTCGCGGTCCCAATGCCCGCCACCTGCTGGGGAACTACCCGACGGCCCTGAACCGGGCGGGCTATGAGTTCTGGCAGCGGGCGGAATCGTCGGCGGTGGAGGACACCACCATCTTCCACGGCTACCTGGCCCGGGCCCTGGTGGCCATGGAAGCCAGCCTGGCGGTAGATCCCTACAATGTCATCGCGGCGGAGACCTATCCCCTGTTGTTGATCCAGGCCTATCGCGACGAGGACGCCAAGATATTCCTGGATTCCCTGTCCGGCGCGGTGCCTGTACCGGTGGAGGAGCGCATCGTCTACAACACCCTGCGCAGCATCATGCGGGGTGGTCTGGTGGACCTGGCCCTGGACTGGGTGGACAAGGCCATGATCCGCGAGCCGGACCGCAAGTTCTACTACGAGGTGAAATTCCACCTGTACGAGGTGCTGGGCCGCCGGGCCGAGGCCGAAGCGGTCATGGATGCGTGGGCCGTGCGCAGCGGCGAGCGCGATCCCCAGATGGTGCAGGCCCTGGACGCCATGCGCCGCCGGGCCCTCGAAAGCGAGGATGCCCGCATTCGTGATGCGGCAGGAGAATCCGGTGACCAGTAGCGACATAACGGCCCTGGTGGCCGACCTGCCCGAGAGGGTGCTGCGGATCCTGGCCCCCGGTACGCCGGTGGTGGTCACCGGTTGTGCCGGTTTCATCGGCAGTTGGGTCACCGAATCCCTGCTGGCCCTGGGCTGCAGGGTCACGGGCGTCGATGCCATGACCGACTACTATGACCCGGCGCTCAAACGGGAGAACATGGCCAGCTTTTCCGCCGACCCGGATTTCACCCTGCGCCAGGAACATCTCGAGAGCCTGGATGCGGTGGAACTCCTGGCGGGCCAGCGAGCGGTTTTTCACCTGGCGGCCCAGGCCGGGGTACGGGCCAGCTGGGGCGCCTCGTTTTCCGACTACCTGGACTGGAACATCTCCGCCACCCAGAAACTGCTTGAGGCCTGCAAGCATCCCCGGGTGTCCGGCGACCTGGTGCGTTGCGTCTATTCCCGCAGCAGT
>QNDV01000103.1 GCA_003646045.1 bacterium | reverse complement strand
TCTACATCTGGCACGTGGACGAGGGCGTGATCCGCGCCTCCCTGGCCGCGGGTACCCGGGTCGTGAACTGGGATCCGGACCGCAAGGGCGTGGATCTGGAGGAAGCCGACGGCATCCAGGATATGGATTCACGGCAAGCGGAACTGGCATTCGGCTTCGGACATGAGGATGACGTCTACCGCGGGGAAGAGGCTGCCTTCGGACCGGCCACGCGGCCTTCCTCGTCAACCAACAGCGGTGCCGACACGCGAATTTTCATCGACGGGTTCAATGACGTGGTGGACGGGATCACGGGGGGCAAGGTCGATTATGTGGACGAGATGACGTTCACGGTGAGACGACTTTCGTCGGTGGCGGGCCCGTCCCTGTCCACCGAACGGGAACTGCCGCCGGACACTGATCTGCGTGGCTCCCATGTGCTGCTCGTGGATCTGGATCCTATTCCCGACGGCGCGGCAGAGATAGTGCTGGCGGGCCATGCGGGCGAGGTCTTTGTCCTGGACGGTGACCTTGGTGATTACCTGGACCAGGAGCCGGGTCGGGATTCGTTCGCAGTGGGGACCTGGGAAGATGATCCCGTAGCCTGGAATCTGCCCCCGGCCGCCGGTGATCTCGATGGTGACGGTGATCCGGAAATCATCCTGACCGGACCCCGTGGCCTGTACGCATTCCGGCACGATGGCACGCCTCTGCGGGATGTTCTGCCCGATGCCCACGGACTCTATGCCGAGCTGGCAGATTGCGCGGTACCCCCGGTGCTGGTGCCGCTGGATCCCCTGGCGGACCCCACTCCGCGTGTACCGGCCAGGGCCGCGGTCCTGGTCAGGGAGGGCGCATCTACCTGGTTGCGCCTGTTTGACGGTGCGGAGGCGGATATCTCGCTGGAAATCGATCTTGGTGACGTGGTGGTCAGATCGGCACCCGTACTGGCTTTCGGGCGGCTGTGGATCGCGGCCGCCGATACCCTGGCAGGCAACCACCGTCTACTGGCCTGTGCCCTGGAGTCGACGCCGACCGAGCGAATCCTCACGTTCGCACTGGATCAGGAACCCGGTTCATTGGTTTCCTCTTGGGGTTACGAAGCGGAAACAAACAGCGATCGCGGGCGTTGGATCACGGTCATCTCGGTTGATGGCCGCGGTGAAACCGTGCGCTTGAATACGGATCTCGAGCGCACCGGATCCAACAATCCCTGGCCCGCTTCCGTCCGTGCCCGGTCGGCTCTCGCGGCGAGCAGCATGGTGGGTGACGGCTGGTTCGGGAACTTCGGTCCCTACGGTGACTGGGAGGATGGCTGGCCACAGCGGCCACGGCCGGGTTTTGCCGTCGCTGATACGATGGTCGCCGCGGGTCCCCTGTCGGCATCCCTGGCGGGGAATGTCCTGTCGCGCCCCCAAATTATTTTCACGGCCCCGGACGGGCGGATTTTCGCGTACGGTCCACGGGGCGAGCCGGAAGCGGGCTGGCCCCTGGCTGGACCGGGGGCAAGTGCGGGGACACCGGCGCTCGGGCAGCTGGCAGGAGACTTGCACCACGATCTGGTGGCCATCGGCACCTTTGCCCGTATCGGTGCCATGGACGCGGACACCGGTGAACCGCAGACGACCCTGCGTAGCGTGGTGGCCCTGTGGCACGATGTAGCGGTGCCGGCTGGAAGCTGGAGGATGTGGGGTGGCTCGCCTCTGCGCAACGGATTCTGGGATGCCGAGGAAGGTGCTCCGCCAGCGGCAGGGGCAGCGGGTACCGGCATTATCAGCGGCAGCCATATCTGCTATCCAAGTCCCCTCACAGGAAACATACTCTATGTGCGGGCGAGATTGCGCGGCAGTGGGCGGGTGCGGGCACATATCTATAATCTGGAAGGAGAACGTGTGATGTCGACGGACTGGCGCGACGTCCCCGGCCAGAGTGCCTTCGACTTGCCGGTGAATCTGCAGAACGCCGTCAGTGGCATGTATCTTTGCCGTCTTGAAGCGGTGGCTGACGGCGGCGCGGGCGAGACGAGCGTGGTGCCGTTCGCCATCAGTCGATGAAAACAGGGACCGACACCCGGCCGGTGCGGTCTCGTTGCAGCAATGGTCCGGATTTCCCGGCGCAAGCGGGTTGTCGTACGGACGCAGCGAAAGAAAGGGATTCCATGAGGCGCATTCGTCCGATCGCTGTTGCCCTGCAGGGAGTGGTCATGTTGATCGCCGCCATCGGGTGGGGGTCAGCCCTGGCGGGTAGCCCCGGGGAAGCGGGACTGCTGTCCCTGCGTCTGGGTGTTGGTGCGCGCGAGGCGGGGATGGGGGACGCCGGTCTGGCGACCAGCACCGGTGCTGCCGCCATCTACTGGAATCCTGCCAACAACGTACTGGGCGGTGATTTCGAGACGGAGCTCGCCCTGCAACACCAGCGTTACCTCGGCCTTTTCAACCAGGAGGCTGCCGTGGTGGCGCATCGCGTGGGGCGGGGAGTGTTGGGATTCATGTTTACGGGCTTCTACTCTGACGACATCGATCGCTACGTGGGACCGGATGAAGGGCCGACAGGAATCTGGCAGGGCAAGTTCCGACCGTATGATGTGGTGCTGGGAGTGTCATATGCCATGCCTCTGGGCAAGTCCTTTGCAATAGGTGTCACCGGCAAGATGATCTACGAGAAGATAGATATCTATTCCGACACGGGGTTTGCGCTGGATATCGGCATCACCCACAAGGCGGTGATCCGGGGGCTGGTGTTTGCCGCCAACGTGACCAATCTGGGCAAGGACATGCAACTCAAGGACGATCCCATCCCCCTGCCCCGTGCCTATCGGCTGGGGGCCGCCTGGTCGCCGCCGGATTTTGCCAGCGGAAAGTTCACGGTGGCGGGAGACGTAATCATGCCGCGGGACGGCCAGGAGAAAGCCCACCTGGGTTCCGAGTACCGCATGGTGCCGGAATTATCGCTGCGGCTGGGCACACACGTGAATTACGAGAGCCAGGGCTTGACGGCGGGAGCCGGATTCCGCACGGGAGTGCTGGCGCTGGACTACGCGTACTCCCAGTGGACAGAGGACGGATTCGACGACGGTCACCGCTTTACCCTGCGACTCATCTGGTAGGTATTCGGTCCAGGGGGTCGGGAGTTTCGGCAAAATCCAGCAACCGGAAGCGGCCATCCATCAGTAGACCGTAGCCCAGGGTGTCGAACCAGCCGGCGAGGGCAGCCATGCGCCGGGGCCCGGCCACCAGTTCGAATGCATGGTGGACGTGCCCCATCACCATGAGATCCCACGGAGCATCGTCCTGCTGTTTCAGCCAGCGACGGCCCTTGGTGACGATCTTTTCCGACTCGTCACGGGTAGCTGAACGGCTGGCTCCACTCAGCCAGGTGCTCAGTGCGTAGAGGGTCTCGGGGTGCAGGGACTTGGCCAGCAGGATCCCGGCACGGTTTCGGACGATGGCGCGGAAAGTGTTGTAGGCCCAGTCGTAACCCAGCAGGCCGTCGCCGTGGTTCAGAAGTACCCGTATGCCGCCGAGCTCCAGGATGCGGGCGTTGGCGTCCGGGTCGGTGCCATAGCGCCGGTGGAAATAGTCGGCGGCCCAGATATCGTGGTTGCCACCGATGAAGTGCAGGCGGGTGCCGGTGTTGCGCACGTCATCCAGAGCTCCCAGGATTTCATCGTAGCCGTCCAGACGAAAATGGGGATAATCAAACCAGAAATCGAAGATGTCGCCTAGCAGTACGAGGTCGTCCACACCGTGGGCCAACTCGAGAAAACGCACGAAGGCGGCAACCCGACGGGCTTCGGCCGCGTCTGGTACAAGGTGGAAATGAGAATCGGCCACGAATAGGGTCGTGGACCCATGCAGGTCGGACATGCCGCAAATGTGCAGGAAACTGGCCGACCTGGCAACCCGAAACACTGTTCCCAAGGGAGGAACCGGACATGTCAATCTGGGATGAAGCCAAGAAGAACCTGGTCGACTGGTATGCCGTCACGGCGGACAAGACCACTGAGGTGGCCAAGGTCACGTCGCGACGCTACGACAAGTATGGCCTGAGCCGGGATATCGAGCGCCAGTTCAGTGAACTGGGTAGTCTTGTCTACAACGGTTTGCGCGAGGAAAAGCAGGATATCCTGGAGGATCCGGAGATTGCGGCGCTTGTGGAGCGGATCGTCAAGTTGGAACAGGCACTGCGCACCAAGGAAGAGGAAATTGAAGCAATCAAGCGGGACCACGCCGCCCGCAAGGCCGAAGCGTCGACCAGTGGCGGCGAAGCGGCTCGGGTCATGGTGGATCCTGCCCTGACCGAGGGTGATCCCGAGTCGGCCATTCTCATGTCCGATACCGATTCGCTACCGACGGCAGAGGCTAATGAAGAAGAAAAGGATAAAGATAATCCTGAAATGAATGCTTGACAGCGTAACTGGCGGTCGGTTACGCTGATTTCGGTTCCCTGTTGTGTTTGGTGTTGATCCCGCCTGAACGGATACGGGATGCGCTGAACGGCGCCTCACTCCTTCGCCGGACCCTGCTCGCCGCTGGACGGTGATATACGTGAGGCAACAAAAACGGCATCCGCACTATGGTGCGCGTCCATTGGCGCAGCGCCCACGAACCGGGATGGTCATGGCGACCCCCCGGCATTTTGTGTTACCCCCGCATTTGGTCGTTTGTGCCTTTTTTGTTGCCCTGCTCGTATTGCTGCAATTGCTTCTGACCGCTCCCGCTTTCGGTACCGAAGTGCCAGCATCGCCTTTCGTGGCAGTGGGGCAAACCGTGCGCCCGGCCGTGGTCAGCATCCGTACCATTCGCCTGACCGGAGCAGCGGGCGTGAACCAGGGACCTCTCCAGGAGATGTACCGACGCTATTTCCCTGACGCCGAGGGCGAAGGGGGACGCTTCGAAGCGCCGTCCACCGGTTCGGGTTTTGTCGTGGACAAACGGGGCCATGTATTGACCAACCACCACGTGATCGATGCGGCGGACGAAATTTTCGTGCGCTTCGGTGGTGAGCGCCGGGAATACCGCGCCCGACTGCAGGGGACCGATCCCAATACCGATCTGGCGCTGCTGCTCATTGATCCGGGTGAACGTGACCTGCCGGTACTCGAGTTTGCCGATTCGGATGCGGTGGAAGTAGGCAGTTGGGCCGTGGCGGTGGGTAATCCCTTCGGTAACCTGGAGAGCAGCCTTACCGTGGGTGTGGTCAGTGCCAAGGGGCGAGGTGATCTGGTGATCGGGGGGCTTACTCCCCGCTTCCAGGATTTTATCCAGACCGACGCCTCCATCAATTTCGGCAACAGCGGTGGTCCCCTGGTGGATGTGTCGGGACGCGTGATCGGCGTCAATACCGCTATCAACAGTCGCGGCCAGGGTATCGGTTTTGCCGTGCCAAGCAATCTGGTCAGGCGCATTTACCGTGACCTGCGGGAACACGGTCGCGTGATCCGGGGCTACCTGGGCGTTTCCACCGAGGATCTCGTCCTGGTGGTGGGAGAAGAACAGGAAAATGCTCCCGAGGCCGGAGCCAGGGTTCTTGACGTGGTGGCAGGTTCTCCTGCCGCCACCGCGGGCCTCAGGGCGGGCGACATCATCACGGCCTGGGACGGCGACCCCGTGGCATCCCGTCGCGAACTGCTGTTTCTGGTGGCGGGTACCGCGCCAGGGACAGAGTTGGAACTGGAAGTCCAGCGGGACAGGGAGCGACTCCTTCTGCGGGTTACGACTGAGGAATGGCAGGAAGACCCGGCGGGGCGGCAGCACGCTGCCGGCGACGCCTGGTTGGGACTGAATGTGGCCGCCATCGCGGGGACAGACCCGCGGGTAGAGCGACTGCGTGACATGCTGGGCGTCACCGCGACCGTGGGAGTCATGGTCGTGGGTGTCGCCGAGGATTCACCCGGCGCGGAAGCCGGTATCCGCCCTGGTGATGTGCTCGTGTCCATGGACGGGCACGAGATAGAGGACCTGGCGTCCTGGGAGCAGGTACGTACGCTGCTGTCAGGCCGGCGGGAACCACTGACGGTCCTGGTAAGAACCGGGACCAGCGAACAGTACCTGCAGGTCGTACCTCGAGCGGCGGGTCTGGAGAATTGAATCGGGCGGGAGCGTGGCTCCCGTCAATCCCACGTTGGTGAGGAGGATCCTGATGGCTGGCACCAAACACATCCTGCCCGCGATGCACGAGAAGGGGTTGGAGGTGTACTTCCGTGACATCAACCGCTACCAGTTGTTGAGTCGCGAACAGGAAGTCGATCTGGCCCGACGCATACACGACGGCGACGAGGAGGCACTGGCTTGTCTGGTGCGGGCCAACCTCCGCTTCGTGGTCTCGGTGGCCAAGCGGTACATCAACCAGGGGCTCATGCTTTCGGACCTTATCAACGAGGGCAACCTGGGGCTGGTAAAGGCCGCGGACCGTTTCGACGAGAAGCGGGGCTTCCGTTTCATATCCTACGCCGTGTGGTGGATTCGCCAATCGATCATGCAGGCACTGCTCGACAAGTCGCGCACCATTCGCCTGCCCCAGAACCAGACGGCCCTCCTGATCAAGATCGGTCGGACGAAAGCCGCCCTGCAGCATGAGGGCGT
This sequence comes from bacterium, assembly GCA_003646045.1. Next base: position 979 of record QNDV01000103.1, on the reverse strand, counting down.
GCCTGCACCCAACCCCGATCAGATAGCGGAGCGGCTGGATCTGGATGTTGGTGACGTGATCCATGCCCTGCGTTCGGACCGCAAGGAAGTCGGGTTGGACGACGCCGGTGACAACAGTTCGGATCGGCCCCTGTCCGAGGTGCTCGAGGATCCGGATCAGGCGGCGCCGGACCAGTCGGTCCTCGATCGCGGACTGCGCGAGGACGTGCGGGAATGCCTGATGGTCCTGGGTGAGCGCGAACGACAGGTCGTCATCCGCTACTTCGGCCTGAGTACCGAGGAAGCCCAGACACTTCAGGTGATCGGCGACCACATGAATCTGACCCGTGAGCGTATTCGCCAGATCAAGGAGAAAGCCCTGTCCAAACTGCGGCACTCCAGGGAACGCGAAACACTGCTCGATTACTACTAGAGTTCCGGGGTGGCCGTCCACCCCGTGTTCTCCGGCAGGATCATTGTAGGATTTCCCATGGGAACGGCCTGGTGCCGTTCCCTTCCCATATGGCCCGGTAATTGCTGATAATGCCCTCGGCTGGGCCGCGCAACCGGGGCTTGTTCATTGACAAATCTTTTCTACCCGGTATGTTTTGGCCCTTCCGGAGGCTGTTTGATTCCGTCCTGATGGCAGGGCAGCAGCACCGGATGTCTGCATTTTGCCAGTAGTTGGATGGGAATGAAGCTGAAACGCCGTTACACTTTCCTCTATATGCCCGATGATCACGGGTCCAGCCGGCAGTTACACCTGCCGCGGTGGCTGATTCTGTCCGCGGGAGCCCTGGCGTTGGCGCTGGGCCTTGGTTCTGCTCTCTATGGCGTCGATGTGGGCCATGGTGGCGCCTGGCGCCCCGGGGGTTCCCAACTGGCCCGGGAAAATCTCGTGCTGGAGGGTGCCCTCGACGATCTGGAGGTCCGCGTCGGGGAGATGGGGGCTGAACTGGCGGTGGTGCGCGATATCCAGGTCGAGGTGGCCTCGGCGGTT
>QNDV01000102.1 GCA_003646045.1 bacterium | reverse complement strand
TCCTCCTCGGCCATGATCTTCGACACGACACCCTTGTTGCCGTGGCGGCCGGCCATCTTGTCGCCGACGGACAGCCGGCGCCGGCGGGCCACGTAGACCTTGACCAGCTTCACTACACCCGGCGGCAGCTCGTCGCCGCGCAGGGTGCGTTCGCAGTTCTTCTCGTATTCCACGTCCAGACGTTCGCGCTCGCGGGCAGCCGCTTCGAACACCGAGCGGATACGGGCATCCTGCTGCTCGTCCTTGACCAGGGGCAGGCCCCAGTGGATGGCGTTGTAGTCCATCTCGGCCAGCACGGCCTTGGTGAACTTGCGCCCCGACTTGAGCAGCACCTCGCCCGTCTGGGCATCGATGATGTGATGCGCCGTATGGCCCGTGAAGAGCTCCTCCAGCCGCTCACCGGCCAAGGCGTTGACCTTGCCCATATTGCGGTCGCGACGACGCCTCAGGGCGTCCAGCTGCCGCTTCTCTTCCTTCTTGGAGCGGGTCGTGCGGTCCTGGCGGCTGAAGACCCGCACGTTGACCACGATGCCGTCCATGCCCGGAGGCGCCTTCAGCGAGGCATCCTTCACGTCACCGGCCTTCTCGCCGAAGATGGCCCGCAGCAGCTTCTCTTCCGGGGACAGTTCGGTCTCGCCCTTGGGCGTGACCTTACCCACCATGATGTCGCCCGCCTTGACCCGGGCCCCGGGGACGATGACACCGTCCTCGTCCAGGTAGGCCAGGGCTTCCTCGCCCACGTTGGGGATTTCGCGTGTGACTTCCTCGACACCGCGCTTGGTATCCCGCACCTGGAGTTCGAAGGCCTCGATATGGAGCGAGGTGTAGATGTCCTGCTTGACCAGCCTCTCGCTGCAGAGAATGGCATCCTCGAAGTTGTAGCCACCCCAGGGCATGAAGGCCACCAGCAGGTTCTTGCCCAGGGCCAGTTCCCCGTTCTGGGTGCAGGGGCCGTCGGCGATGGGCTGTCCCTTCTTGACGACCTGGCCCGGCTCCACCAACGGCTTCTGGTTGTAGCAGGTGTCCTGGTTGCTGCGCTTGAACTTGCGTAACCGGTATTCCACCAGGCCGCCCTGGTCGAAAAGACTGCCCGTCTTTACCGCGTCCGGGTCGTCGTAGCGGATGACCACCGTATCGGCCGTGGCGTTTTCCACCACGCCATTGGCCTCGGCCACCACCACCGCACCCGAATCGATGGCGATCTTCTTCTCCATGCCGGTGCCGACTACCGGGCTGTCGGTGCGCAGCAGGGGCACCGCCTGGCGCTGCATATTGCAGCCCATGAGGGCCCGGTTGGCGTCGTCATGCTCCAGGAACGGAATCAACGAGGCGGCTGCCGAGACGATCTGTTTCGGCGACACGTCCATATAGTCGATATCCGCCGGCTTGGTCATGGGGTACTCGCCCCGGTGACGCGTCAGTACCCGTGAACTGGTGAACTTGCCCTTGGTGTCGACGGCGGCATTGGCCTGGGCGATGGTGACCACATCCTCCTGGTCCGCCGTCAGGTAGTCCGACCGGTTGGAAACGACACCCTTGTTCACCTTGCGGTAGGGCGACTCGATGAAACCGAAGCTGTTGATGCGCGCATGGGTCGCCAGACTGGCGATCAGGCCGATGTTCGGTCCCTCCGGTGTCTCGATGGGGCACATGCGGCCGTAGTGGGTGTAGTGGACATCGCGCACCTCGAATCCCGCACGGTCGCGGTGCAGACCACCCGGTCCCAGGGCACTCAGACGCCGCTTGTGGGTCAACTCGCTCAGGGGGTTGGTCTGGTCCATGAACTGGCTGAGCTGGCTGCTGCCGAAGAAACTCTGGATGACGGCCGATACGGTCCGTGCATTGACCAGGTCCGCCGGACTGATGGGCTTCTCCTTGTCAGCCAGGTTCATGCGTTCCTTGATGATGCGTGCCATGCGGCTCAGGCCTACCGAGAACTGGTTGGCCAGCAGCTCGCCCACCGAACGGATGCGGCGGTTGCCGAAGTGGTCGATATCGTCGATATCGGCGGTGCCCAGGAAGAGCCCGATCATCTCGTGGATAATGGCCAGGAAGTCCGCCGGCGTGAGGGTAGTCGTCTTGGGGTCCACATCCAGGGCCAGGCGGCGGTTCATCTTGTAGCGACCCACCTCGGCCAGATCGTAGCGCTTGTCGTTGAAGAACAGCCGCTCGAAGAGGGCGCGGGCCACTTCCTCGTTGGGCGGATCACCCGGGCGCAGCAGGCTGTAGAACCTGCGCAGACCCTCGTCCTGGTTGGTGGTAGGGTCCTTGCGCAGGGTATTGAGGATCACGCTGGGCTCATTGAGGGTGACCTCGCCGGCCGCCACCAGCTTGATCTCCTTCACGCCGGCGGTAAGCAGGGACTCGCGCAGCAGGGCGTCGATGACCGTGCCCGCCTTGCCGAACGCCTCCTCCTCGTCGGGCCGGAAAACGTCGGCGGCCAGGATACGGCCTTCCAGGTCCTCTTCCAGGGCCTGGTACTTCTTGGTACCGGCCTTGGGGATCTTGACCTTCTCGGTCTCGTGGAACAGGGCGATGATCTCCTCGTTGGTCTGGAAACCAAGGGCCCTGAGCAGCATGGTCGCCGGCTGCTTGCGCTTCCGGTCGATGTGCACATAGAGGATGTTGTTGATGTCCGTCGTGAACTCGACCCAGCTGCCCCGGTAGGGGATGATGCGCGAACGAAACAGACGCCGTCCGTTGGGGTGGATCTCGTCGCTGAAGAAGACGCCCGGCGAACGGTGCAACTGGGAGACGATGACACGCTCGGCACCGTTGATCAGGAAAGTTCCCTTGGCCGTGATCATGGGCAATTCACCCAGGTAGACTTCCTGCTCCTGGATGTCCCGAATCATCATTTCCTTGTCGGTGGCGCCTTCGGGCTCCTCCTTGACCACCAGACGCAGCTTCACCTTGAGAGGCGCGCTGTAGGTCAGGCTGCGCTCCTGGCATTCCTCGATGCCGTACTTGGGCTCACCGGTCTTGTAGCTGATGTACTCCATGATCAGGTTGCCACGGGTCGACTCGATGGGGAAAATCGTCTGGAACACGGATTCGATGCCCTGTAAGGCTCGTTCCTCGGGCTTGACACCCATCTGCACGAATTCGTTGTACGAGTCGAGCTGGACAGCGAGAAGATTGGGCATCTTCTCGTCCCGCTGGAGTTTGGAAAAATTATGGCGTCCGGTGAACTTGTCGGTCGGAATTCTATTCACGTGACCACATCCTCGGGCAGAAGGAACGGACGGCCGGCGGCAGCCACCCCTGGGCTCGACACGCGACGTGACGAGCTATTGAACAGGTGCCGCCGCCCCGCTCGTGACAGGGCGGCGACAGTAGTGCGGCGGGACCCCCGCCCCGCCTGACGACTACTTGAGGTCGATGATGGCGCCGACTTCCTCCAGCTTGGTCTTGAGCTCCTCGGCCTCGTCCTTGGTCACGCCTTCCTTGACCTCGGTGGGAGCACTTTCCACCAGGGTCTTGGCTTCCTTCAGGCCCAGTCCGGTAATGGCCCGGACCACCTTGATGACCTGGATCTTCTTGTCGCCGACACCGGTCAGCATGACGGTGAACTCGTCCTTGACCTCTTCGGCGTCGGCTTCGCCACCGGCCACGACCACGGCAGCCACGGGGGCAGCGGCGCTGACTCCGTACTTGTCTTCCATGGCCTTCACCAGGTCGGCGGCCTCGAGGATGCTCAGGGTATCGATCAGTTCCAGCGCCTTGGCGGCGTTTTCGCTCAGGTTGATCTCGGACATTGCTCTATGTCTCCTTGCGATCCGGGCGTCTTGTATCCCGGTTGTTCGTCTGGTTTTCCCGCGGGCCGGGCCCACGGACTCTCTCGTTATGCGGCCGACGGGGTCAGGCCGCTTCCGCCTTCTGCTTGGCGGCCGCGTCGATGACGCGGGCCAGCGCGGCGGCAACACCGTTGATCGTGCCCACCAGACCCGTGGCCGGCGAGTTGAGGCTGCCCATCATCTTGGCCAGCAGCTCCTCGTGACTCGGGATCTTGGACAGGGCCACGACCTGCGTCGTGTCCAGGAATGCACCGTCGACGAATCCGCCCTTGATCTCCATCGCCTCGTTGTCCTTGGCGAATTCGACCGTAATCTTGGCGGGATCGACCTGGCTTTCGGCGCCGAACAGGATGGCCGTGGGACCAGTGAGATAGTCCTTCATGCCTTCCATGTTGTTGTTGTCCGCGGCGAGGATGGCCAGGCGGTTCTTGACCACCCGACACTCCACCGACTTGGCGCGGCAATTACGCCGGAAGATGGTCATCTGCTCGACAGTCAGACCGCTGAAGTCGGCCAGAACCATGCTCTGGGCACCTGCGATCCGTTCGGCGATGGCCTGGACTTCCGCTACTTTCTCGGGACGTGCCATCAGGCAACTCTCCTTGCTGCTTCCGCTCGGTCCCGCCTAGGCGAGGCTGGTCGGGTCGATGCGCATGGCCGGGGACATGGTTGCCGACAGGAAGATCGACCTCACATAAGTCCCTTTGACCACGGCGGGTTTTACACGAGTGAGCTCCCGGAAAAGCATTTGGGCATTCTCCAGGAGTGCTTCGCTGCTGAAGGAACGCTTACCGATGGGAGCATGGATGATACCGGCCTTGTCGACCCGGTATTCTATACGTCCCGCCTTGGCTTCCTTCACCGCCTTGGTTATGTCCATGGTGACGGTCCCGACCTTCGGGTTGGGCATGAGCCCGCGGGGACCGAGGATCCGGCCCAGCCTGCCCAGCTCACCCATCATGTCGGGGGTGGCAATGATCACGTCCACGTCCGTCCAGCCGTCCTTGATCCTGGGCAGATACTCGTCCGCGCCCACCATGTCGGCACCGGCGTCGGTCGCTTCCTGCTCCTTGGGACCGCGGGTGATGACCAGCACGCGGACGGTCTTACCCGTCCCGTTGGGCAGCACCACGGTGCCTCGGACATTCTGATCGGCATGGCGCGGGTTGACGTTCAACCTCACCGCTATGTCCACCGTCTCATCGAATTTGACCTTGGGCATCTCGTCCAGGGCAGCCAGGGCCTCGGCTATGCCGATTTCCTGGTCCTTGTCGATCAGCGCGCGGGCCGTGCGGTATGTTTTCCCGTGTTTCATCGGGTTCTTCTCCAGTTTCGACTTCGAGGTTTCGATCGGGTTCGCCCGGACACCGTCCGTCGTTTCCCTTTCTCCGGTGCCGGCCATCCTTCGCAAAGGACCCGGCGCCGTGCTTTCGCAGTCATGCCGTTCTAGACAACGTCCAGTCCCATGCTCCGCGCCGTGCCCGCGATGATCTTCATCGCGGCCTCGGGCGAACCGGCATTGAGGTCCTCCGCCTTGGCCTCGGCTATCTCGCGCAACTTGGCGCGGGATATCGAGCCGACGGTGGTCCGGCCGGGTTCGGGACTGCCACTGTCCAGTCCGACAGCCTTCTTGATAAGGACCGAAGCGGGCGGCGTCTTGGTGATGAAGCTGAAGCTCCGATCCTGGTAGACGGTTATGACTACCGGGATCACCAGACCTACCTGCTCCTTGGTCCGTTCATTGAAGACGTTGCAGAATTCCATGATGTTCAGACCATGCTGGCCGAGGGCTGGTCCCACCGGAGGGGCGGGATTCGCCTTGGCGGCCTTGATCTGCAACTTGATCTGCGTCATGACTTTCTTTGCCATGCCGACTCTTCTCCTTCAATCGAGTGTTGGTCCCGAGGCCAGCCGGACAACCGTTCGCGGGGAGTCCAAACCCGCTGGCGGCAGTCGCTGGTTGCGCGACCCCATCTATGAATTCCGCCGGCACCGAGAGGGGCGATAGCGGCAGTGTCCTTCGGGCCAGACTCCTTCGGGACACCAGTGAACAACGGTGGATCAGAGGGGCTTCACTTGCAGGAAGTCCAGCTCCACCGGAGTTTCCGAACCGAAAATCGAGATCATCACCTTGAGCTTGCCCTTGTCCTGGTTGATTTCGTTGATGACCCCCACCCACTCGGTGAACGGGCCATCCATGACCTGCACGCTGTCCCCCACCTCGTAGGGAATCTCCAGCGTTGCGCGGGCTTCCTCGGGCGCCGAGATGCGACCCAGGATGCGGTCCACCTCTTCGCGCGTGATGGGTTCCGGCTTCAACGGCGTACCACCGATGAAGCGCGTCACCCCGGGAATGGTATTGATGAAGTGCTGGGTCTCCTTGTCCATGATCATCTCGACCAGGATGTAGCTGGGGAAGAACTTGCGCTTCACGGTGGAGCGCTTGCCGTTCTTCATCTCCGTTACTTCCTGGGTCGCCACCAGCACCTCGCCGAAACTGTCTTCCATATGGTTCGACTTCACGGCCATTTCAATGTTGCGCCGGACCTTGTTCTCATGGCCGGTATTGGCATGGATCACGAACCACCGCATGCGGCCGCGTCGCTCGATCTCGGCCTGCTCTTCCGGGCTGAGCTCGATTTCGACGGCAGCCAGCAGCTCGTCCTCTGCCGACAACGGCTCGTCGCCCGCGTCCGCATCGTCGGCCTCGTCGGCAGCATCGCCCCCGGCCTTCTCATCCTCGACTGCCTCGTCGGGCAGATCGAAGAAGAGGGAATCGTCGTCGCCGCCGTCCGTCTCTTCGGACTTCGGTTCGGGCTCGGGTTTGGGCTCGGATTCGGGCTCGGACTTCGCTGCGGACGCCTCGGTGGTCTCACCTGCGGCCGCCTCGTCCTGGCGCTCTTCCTCGTTCATGCCATCACGTTCCAACAAGGAACACTCCCATCTTCGAGACCATTGCGACTTTGCATCCCCGGGCAGGCAAACAGACACAGGCGCACCCCGAAAATGGGACACCGGTCCCACCTTCAGGGTCATTTCGTGTCCAGCCCCGCCGCGTACGTCCCAGGCCGACTAGGCCAGGGAAATGATCTGCTTGATCCCCAGGTCCAGGATCTTGTCCACGGCGAACAGGAATATGGTGATCACCAGAACGGTCACCATGACGACAATCGTCGATTCCTTCAATTCCGCCATGCTGGGCCAACTGACCCTCTTCATTTCCTGCACTGTTTCACGCAGGTACTGTACGAATCGCGCGACCATGTCCTCGGGACCTCTCCCGTTCGCGTCCGGATGGCACTCGAGCGCCGTACCGGACGTCTGTTAACGATGGCAGGGGCGGCAGGGCTCGAACCCGCGACCCTCGGTTTTGGAGACCGATGCTCTACCAACTGAGCTACACCCCTGCCAGGCATCGGTCGACGTCCGGGACTGCCGCAGCGGTCCCGTCGTCGATCAGCGCGTCTCCTTGTGATCCGTGTGCTTGTTACACCTGGGGCAGTACTTCTTGAACTGCACCCGATCCGGATGGAGCCGTTTGTTCTTCTTCGTCGTGTAGTTCCTCATCTTGCAATCACTGCAAGCGAGGGTGATGATCTCCCGCATGGGATCTCTCTCCTGTCCCTACTCGTGGATCTTCGCCACCACGCCGGCGCCAACGGTGCGGCCGCCTTCGCGGATCGCGAAACGCAGGCCTTCCTCCATGGCGATGGGCGTGATCAGATCCACCTGAACCTTGATGTTGTC
>QNDV01000101.1 GCA_003646045.1 bacterium | reverse complement strand
TGGCCCCCACCGAAACCTCAGTTATCATGGACGATTGCCATCCTGGTGCCCTGCCAACCCCGATATTGAAAATTGACAGGGCACCAGAATCGGGAGCGGAGCCGGGAAAGGACACCGTGGACGACTTCATCCGCGTCAAGGGCGCGCGCCAACACAATCTCCAGCAGGTGGACGTGGACTTTCCACGGGGCGTGCTGACCGCCGTCAGTGGGCTGTCGGGCAGCGGCAAGTCTTCGCTGGTCTTCGATACCCTCTATGCCGAGGGTCAGCGGAGCTATGTCGAGTCCCTCAGTACCTATGCCCGCCAGTTCCTGGCCCGCCTGCCCAAGCCGGATGTGGACTGGATAGAGGGTATCTGCCCCGCCATCGCCATCGAGCAGCGCAACGCTGTCACCAGCGGCCGTTCCACCGTGGGCACCGTCACCGAGATCAACGACTACCTGCGGGTCATGTGGGCGCGGGCGGGCAGGGTGATTTGCCCGGAGTGCGAACAAGCCGTGACCCGGGATACGACCGAGTCCGTCTGGCGGGCCACCAACCGCGAGCGTCCGGCCGGTGCACGTCTGTATGTCTGCTATCCACAGCCGGTGCCGACTGACTCGGCGGCGGTGGGCTGGTGGGAACCGCTGCTGGCCCAGGGTTTCCAGCGGGTGGTGGTGGGAGCGCAGACCCATCGCCTGGATGACGAGGGCATCGGCGAGGTGAAACTGCCCCGCGACGGGAGCCTGGACGTGGTGGTGGACCGCCTCAAACTGGGGCCCTCGGCGAGGTCACGTTTCATAGAGGCGGTGGAACTGGCATTCCAGCAGTCCGGGGGGCTGGCGGCGTTGCGGGATCCGGATTGTCCGCAGGAGAACCATGACGACTGTGCCGAGGACAGCCCCGGACGCAGCGAGTTCTCCTCTGATCTGCGTTGCAACGGCTGTAGCCGGGTTTTTCCCGAGCCCACGCCCCGTCTGTTTTCCTTCAACTCGCCCGAGGGCGCCTGCCCGGCCTGCAAGGGTTTCGGCAACCGCCTGGAATTCGACGAGGACAGGATCATACCGGATCCGGGTCTGTCCCTGCGCGAAGGTGCAATCAAACCCTGGAGCACCGAGACTTTCGGTCGTGAGGCCACGGCCCTGCTCCGCTTCTGTGCCCGCCACAAGATCCCCGCCGGGATACCGTTCACCAAGCTGCCACGCAAACAGCAGCAACTCGTGCTCGAGGGCGCTGACAAGGGTTATCCCGGCATCATTCCCTGGCTGGAGACCATGCGCCGGCAGATGAAGAAGGGCCACCACCGTTTCTTCACCAGGCGCTTCATGGGTGACACCCTGTGCCGCGCCTGTGGTGGCAGTCGCTTGCGTTCCGAGGCCCTGGCCGTGCGGGTCCAGAACCTGGATCTGGGCCAGGTGGGACGTCTCTCGGTGGAGGAAGCCCTGGCGAAACTGCGCGCGGTGCGGCTCAACAAGACCGCGACCGCGGCGGCGGGGGAGGTGCGCCAGGAAGTGTTGCACCGCCTGGCCTTCCTGGAGCGGGTGGGTCTGGGCTACCTGACCCTGGACCGACTGACCCGAACCCTGTCCGGTGGCGAGGCCCAACGCATTCATCTGGCCAACGCTCTGGGGTCGCGTCTGGTGGATACCCTCTATGTTCTGGACGAACCCACCTGTGGCCTGCACGCCGAGGATGTGGAACGTCTGGTAGGCACCCTGCGGGACCTGGTAGCGGGCGGCAACACCGTGGTGGTGGTGGAACACGACCTGGATGTGCTGCGGGCTGCCGAGCATTTCGTGGAGTTGGGACCGGGCGCCGGCAGCAACGGCGGCGAGTTGGTTTACCAGGGGCCCACGGCGGATCTCATTGCCAACGGCGATACCCTGACGGCCCGCCACCTGCGCGGCGAGGTGGATGTTGCCATCCGTGGGACACGTGCCACCCGTGGCAGCAGCAGGGACCGCACGGAAAGCTGGCTGACGGTCAAGGGCGCCCGTCTGCACAACCTGCGCAACATCGACGTCAAGCTGCCTCTGCACCGGTTCGTGGCACTGACGGGCCTCTCGGGGTCGGGTAAGAGTAGCTTGATGAACGGCTGTCTCTACGACGGTTTGACGGCCAAGGCGGTGGGCGGCAGCGGCCGTGCGTTCCCGTTTACCGGTTTGCAGGGTGCTCACGCCGTGTCCAAGGTCATCCGGGTGGACCAGACACCCATTGGCAGGACCAGCCGTTCCAACCCGGCGACGTACCTGCAGGTCCTCGCTCCCATCCGTGATCTCTTCGCGACCACGCCCGAGGCGGTGGCCCACGGTTACGCGCCGGGACGCTTCAGCTTCAACACGGCGGGGGGACGCTGTTCAAGCTGCCAGGGCATGGGCTACCACCGGGTGGAGATGCAGTTCATGGCGGATATCGCCGTACCCTGCGAGGATTGCCGGGGACGCCGCTTCAATGCCTCGACCCTCGAGATCCACTACAAGGGACTGGACATTGCCCAGGTGCTGGAAATGACCGTGGAGGACGCGCTGGCTTTTTTCGGCGATGTGGCTGCTGTCAGCCAACGCCTGTGGCTGCTCAAGAAGGTGGGGCTGGGTTACCTGACCCTGGGCCAGCCGGCCACCACTCTCTCCGGCGGCGAGAGCCAGCGCCTGAAGGTGGCCCGAGAACTGGCCGCCCCGGGTGCCAGGAACAATCTCTACCTGCTGGATGAACCCACCACCGGACTGCACGCCGAGGATGTGCGGGTGCTGGTCAAGGTGCTGCATGAACTGGTGGATCGGGGGCACTCGGTAGTGGTCATCGAACACAATCTGGACCTGATCGTCGCGGCGGACTGGGTCATTGATCTGGGCCCGGGAGGAGGCCGCCACGGGGGCCGGATCGTCGCCCAGGGCACTCCCGCCATGCTCATGAAATCCACCGCTTCCCTGACCGGTCGGCACCTGGCCAGGCGCGCCGGCGGTTCCTGACGCTAAACTTTCCGTGGTGACGGCCGATTATCGGTTGCGTAAGTCGACTGTGGGGTGGAACTCCGCCCACACGGTACGGAATCGCCCGAGGGTGCAGACTCTTGCCTGGAGGGGCCGGATCATGGAGCGCAAACTGCGTGTCCTCGTAGTGGATGACGAACCAGATATTCGCGAGACCCTGGATTTCAGCCTGTCGCGGCGGGGCTTCGACGTGGACACCGCTGTCGATGGCCTCGAGGGCCTGGAAAAGGCCAAACGCCTGCCGCCGGACTTCATGATCCTGGATGTCATGCTGCCCGGTTGCAACGGCTACGAGGTCAGCCGCATGCTCAAGGAGTGGATGGACAACGATCCACGGGCGGTGCCCTTTCCCATCATGCTCCTGACGGCGCGCAAGGTCGATTCCCGCGAACGCGAGAAGTTCGTGGCTACCTGGTCGCGGGCCGACGCGTGCCTCTACAAGCCGTTCGACATGGAGGAGATCCTCCAGCAGATCGACGAACTGGTGGCCGCACCGTTCGCTTGACCGGCGGTAAAAGACGGCCCGTTCGCTTGACATTCCAAACGCAGCGGTGTTTTATTCCCCTTCTCCCGGCCCACGGGCCGGGGGTTTTCGGGTGCCTGGGTAGCTCAGTTGGTAGAGCACCGCACTGAAAATGCGGGTGTCGGTGGTTCAACTCCGCCCCCAGGCACCACCCGGTTTACGGGAGCTGGTGTAGCTCAGTTGGCAGAGCAGCTCACTCGTAATGAGCAGGTCTGCGGTTCGAATCCGCACACCAGCTCCACAAGTAACCGGAAGCACGAGGATCACCGGAACGAAACAGTTCGGGGATGAACCCGCCATCGGCGGGTTTTTTTCGTTCCACCCGTTTCGGGCCCGCCCGTGAACTGCTATCCTGTCGCGACTGGGAACTGAAGCATAACATCACCGCTGCGTACCAGGGGGTCCGCCGCGAGGAAAGGATACTCAAGTGCCATTGCGTATCAGTATTTCGGGAATCCGTGGCGTCATCGGCGATGGACTGGATGCCGTGACCGTGGCCCGCTGGGCGGCGGCCTTCGGAGCCTGGCTGCCCGCCGGCCCGGTAGTGGTAGGCCGGGATACGCGTCCCAGTGGTACCATGCTGCTGGACGCGGTGTCGGCGGCCCTGGTCTCCACGGGCCATGATGTGGTGGACATAGGCATTGCGACTACACCCACCACCGAGGTCGCCGTCCAGGAGAGTGACGCGGTGGGGGGAGTGATCATTACCGCCAGCCACAATCCACAGCAATGGAACGCCCTGAAATTCCTCCAGGGCAACGGTCTGTTCCTGACCGCGGCGCACAATCGCGAACTCAGGGTGTGCTTCGAGCAGGAAGAGGGGCACGTGCCCTTCGACCAGCTCGGCGGGGTTTCGCAGCGGGACGGTGCTGACGACGAGCATCTGCGGGCGATCCTGGCTGCGCCCTGGCTGGATCGCGGGAAGATCGCGGCAGTGGGTCTGCACGCGGTGGTCGATGCGGTGGAGGGCGCCGGCGGTGCCATCGTGCCCCGGCTGCTGGAGGAACTGGGTGTCCGCTGCACACCGCTCTACTGCGGTTTGACGGGTAATTTTCCCCATGACCCCGAGCCCACGCCGGCCCATCTGGAGAAACTCACGGCCATCGTCCGCGAAACAGGTGCCGACCTCGGCTTTGCCGTGGATCCGGACGTGGACCGTCTGGCCCTGGTCGACGGAACCGGTCGCGCCCTCAGCGAAGAGATGACCCTGGTCCTGGCAGCGGATTTCCTGCTGGCCAGGACACCGGGACCCATGGCCGTCAACCTCTCCACCACCGGTTTGATCGAGAAGGTTGCCGCCCGCCATGGTTGTCCGGTCCACCGCACGCCGGTGGGCGAGGCCAACGTGGTGGAGACCCTGCTGGCGGAAGATGGTATCCTGGGTGGTGAAGGCAACGGCGGGGTGATCTATCCCACTATCCACGCGGGCCGGGACGCCCTGGTGGGTATTGCCATGATCCTGCAGTCCCTGGCCGACACGGGGCGATCCCTGGGCGATCTCGCGGGAGACCTGCCCCCGGTGGCCATGGTCAAGGACAAGGTGGAAATGGACTATGCTCCGGACAGCGACGCCCTGGCCGAGTCGCTGCTGGGCCTGGGCACAGGTGAGGTGGATAGGCGCGACGGTGTCAAATGGATTGGTAGCGGATCCTGGGTCCACGTACGTCCCTCGAATACCGAGCCGGTGGTGCGAATCATAGCCGAGGCTCAAGACGCCGCGACGGCCGACGATCTCCTGCGAAGGGTCCGGTCGCTGCTCGTCTAGTACCATGTCCGGAACCGGGTCGTGTGGCCCGGTCCGGTTAGGCACCTGAAAGTGCCGTGGAGGAAGGATATCCCATGTGTGGAATAGTCGGTGTCACTGGAACCGCCGAGGCGGCCCAGGTCCTGATCGAGGGTCTCAAGCGGCTCGAATACCGTGGTTATGACAGTGCGGGTGTGGCCATAGTTCGTCCGGGTGGTCAACTGATCGTCAAGGAGAAGGGCAAGATCGCCGCCCTGGAAGCCTGTCTGACCGATGTGGACCTCAGCGGGTCGTGCGGCATCGCCCACACGCGCTGGGCCACCCACGGTGCTCCCAACGCGGTGAACTCCCATCCCCACACGTCAGGCGAAGTGGCGCTGGTCCACAACGGGATCATCGAGAATCACACGGCCCTGAAGGTCCAGTTGGGCAAGAAGGGTCACGTCTTCGAGTCCGAGACGGACACGGAGGTCCTGGCCCACCTGATCGATGACTTCTATGACGGGGACCTGACCACGGCGGTACAGAAGGCCCTGGGCGTGGTCGAGGGTGCTTTCGGCATCGCCGTAACCCATACCGCCGAACCCGACCTGGTGGTGGGGGCCCGCAAGGGCAGCCCCCTGGTGGTGGGCGTGGGCGAAGGCGTGAACTACCTGGCCAGCGACGTGGCTGCCATCATGGGCCATACCCGCCAGGTCATCTATCTGGACGACGGCGAGATGGTCACCCTGCGTCCCGAGGGTATCCAGACCATGAACATCAACAACGAAGCGGTGACCAAGGAGATCCAGGAGATCACCTGGGACCTGGGCCGGATCCAGAAGGGTGGCTACGAGCATTTCATGCTCAAGGAGATCTTCGAGCAGCCCCAGACCATTCGTGACAGTTTCCGCGGGCGCATCCTGCCGGAGAGCGGCGACGTCAAGCTGGGCGGTATCCAGCTGACGGACTGGGAACTGCGCAACGTGAGGCGCATCGTGCTGTTGGCCTGCGGTACGTCGTGGCATGCGGGACTGGTGGGGGAATATCTGCTGGAAGAGTATGCCCACCTGCCGGTGGAGGTGGAGTACGCCTCCGAGTTCCGCTACCGCAATCCCATCATCGAGCCGGGCACCATCTGTTTGACCATCAGCCAGAGCGGCGAGACCATCGACACCCTGGAAGCCATGCGCGAGGCGAAGCGCAAGGGAGCCAAGGTGCTGGGCATCACCAATGTGGTGGGTTCGACCATCGCGCGCGAAAGCGAATGCGGCGTCTATATCCATGCCGGACCCGAGATCGGCGTGGCTTCGACCAAGGCATTCACCAGCCAGGTAACCATCCTCGCCCTGCTGACGATCCTGTTGGGCCGCCGCAACCACCTGGGTGCGGACAAGGGTAAGCAGATGCTGCAGGAGCTGGAGCGGATTCCGGACAAGGTGCAGAAGGTGCTGGACCAGTCCGAGGCCATTCGCGAGATCGCCAAGGTCTACGCCGACCATTCCAACTGCCTGTACCTGGGGCGGGGCGTGAACTTCCCCATCGCCCTGGAGGGCGCGTTGAAGCTGAAGGAGATCAGCTACATCCACGCCGAGGGGTATCCCGCGGCGGAGATGAAGCACGGTCCCATCGCCCTGATCGATCCCCAGATGCCGGTGGTGGTCATCGCCACCAAGGACGGCAGTTACGACAAGATCGTGGGCAACGTGCAGGAAGTGCGGGCCCGCGAGGGCAAGATCATCTCCATCGTCACGGAGGGTGATACGGAGATTGCCGCGCTCAGCGACCACGTGATCACAATTCCCGACACCATGAACTTCTGGATGCCGCTGCTGTCGGTGATCCCGTTGCAGTTGCTGGCGTATCATATCGCGGTGATTCGCGGGGAGGATGTGGATCAGCCGCGGAATCTCGCGAAGGCGGTTACCGTGGAGTAGGTCTGTCGGTTCCGTGCCCAGGGACGCGCGCCTGCGACTTCGTGTCGCGGGCGCGCTTGGGTTACGGGGGTTCTCCGCCCTCCGTGGCTCCGACCCCCTCCACACACCCTGGGCCCGCAGCCGACAGACCTACTCCACCGGAACGCCGTCGCGAGATTACCGGAGGGTCGGAGGGGTGTCGCGGATACGGGCGTTGTCTTGGGCGGGGAGCGGGCGATACAATCGCGGCGTCACACTTACCAATAGGAGAGGGATCATGATGCGGAAGATCATTGCGACGGAGAAGGCACCCGGGGCCATCGGGCCCTACAGCCAGGCGAACGCGGCGGGGGGGTTCCTGTTCACGGCGGGGCAGATTCCGTTGGATCCCGGTACCATGGAAGTGGTGGGGGAAACGGCGGCCGAGCAGACCCTGCA
>QNDV01000100.1 GCA_003646045.1 bacterium | reverse complement strand
CAGCGCCGGTCTTCCACCTCGACCCCGTCGAGGGAGGCCAGCCGCTGTCGCCATTTGGCTGCCCTACGCGACAGCTGACCCAGGCAGTGGTTCCGCGCGATGGCGTAGACCCAGGTCGAGAGGCGGGCACGTCCGTCGAAGGCGCCGATGCGGGTGAAGACCTTGATGAAGATCTCCTGGGCCAGGTCCACGGCTTCTTCCGGATCGTGGCAGTAGCCGTGGCACCACAGGTAGACCCGACGCCGGTACCGTCGGTAGAGTTCGTCGCAGGCGGCCTCGTCATCCACGTCGGCCAGGATCGCCGCCAACTCCTCGTCCGAGCGTGCCTGTTGCTCCCGACTCATACCGTGGGACTCCTATCCTGGGCCGATGACACAGAATTCGCGCGGCGGCGACGAATCCACCAGCCGAGCAGACCGATCAGCACCAGGGCCACGCCGGTCACCGTCATCTGGACGACGGTACGTCCGCGTCCGCCATGGCCTGCAACCAGCCCCGGCGGCAGCGTTACCGCGCCGTCACCGACCAGCACGAAATCGGCCCAGTGCGCGCGACCGGAGGAATCCGTGGCCGCGGCTGACAGCTGTACCTTGCGCAGAGCACCCGCTGCCGTGTCACCGTCCCGCAGGTGCCGGTAGAAATCCAGCATGAAGCTGCGCGAATAGGAGTCGTCGATGTCCGCCTGGGCAGCCAGGACGCAGCTGCCACCGGCAAAAAGGAAAGCCTGGGTCAGGCCCGTGATCCCTTCGCCCACGGCCAGCACGCCACGGGCCGAGCGGCAGGAGGCCAGGGTCACCAGCGACGCGTCAAGGTCCAGGGTCGCCGCCTCCCCCCACTGCAGGAGGCCGTCGCCGCCGGCGGGGTCGTTCTGCTCCAGCAGCAGGAACGAGCGACTGACGTCGCGGTCGTCGACATCGCCGTGAACAGCCAGATGGAGAATGGCGGCGCGGTGCAGGGGGGCTGCCGCCAAGGCGGACTCGGTGGCCCGGCGGCCCAGCAACACGCGCGAGTCGGCAAATAGGGCGGCCACATCGCGCGCTTCATCCTCTGCGTGGAGCAGGGGTGCGAATGGCCGGCCGGCGTAGGGATGGAGTCGCACGCCCCCGTTGTGGCCACCATGTCCCAGAGTTACCACCAGGGGACGGGTCTGCGACTGATCGGAGTGCCGGTCGGCACGCTGTCTCAGGTAGGCCAGGGACTGGAGAGAGGGGGCGGTGAACACCCGGCAGTCGGCGATCAGCGGACCGTCGGCGCCGGGTAGGGCAGCGAACGGAAGTCGGTGCAACAGGCCGTCGGGGATGATTATGAGAGTTCCGGCGCCTTCGTCAGCCAGGGAGCCCAGGATCAGATCGTGTAGCCGTCTGGCCGCTGTGCGGATCTGCTTGGGGCGTGACGTCGGCGCTTCGCACAGAGCCAGGTAGCGGCGCACCAGATCCTCGATCACGCGCCGGGAGGGCAGGGGGTGGGCCCTGATCGCACCGTCCGCAATCTCGAACAGCCAGGAACGTTCGGTGCCCAGGAAGAACGACACGACCCGTTCATCCTCGCGGGGGATCGCCAACAGGTCCTCCGGTCGGGGGGGGATGGTGGCGTAGGCAGCCGGACCCGCGTTTGCCTGGATGGATCCCAGACGCAGCACCATATAGTCGGTTTCCAGTTCGGCTACGCGTTGCCTGGCGGTAGCTCGCTCGGACGGAGTCAGGGACGGGTCCTGCAGTCGTGCCTGCTGATGGACAATGGCGGCCAGGATGTCCCTTTGCCCGGCAGAGTCCGCCACTGATCCCTGGTCGCGTCCGGCCAGGGCGGCCCGCAGACGATCCGCCAGTATCTGGGCCCGCGAACGTTCGGCGTAGGCGAAGGCAGCCAGGGCACCTTCCGATCCGTCGCTGCCGGCAAGCAGATCGATAATCCGCTCGTAGGGGATCAGCGCCGGTCGCAGCATGTGCCGGCGCAGTTCGTCGTGGCCAACATTGCGCCGCAGGGATTCGACGATGCGAACAGCCTCCGCCTGGTCGGCCAGGGCCCCCGTCGTGTCCCCCAGCGCCAGGCGCCAGGTTCCACGGGCTGTCAGACAGGCCCACTCGCTCTCGGGCAGGCCCCCGGTTTCCGCACTGGCGAGCGCCTCGTTGGCCAGGGCCAGGGCCGCGGCGGGTTGCCGGGCGCAGCGGGCCTGCAGCAACAGGATTCGCGAGCGCGGAGCATACTGACCCGCCGGTTGCAGCAGCCTGCCTGCTTCGTCCAGATGGATCCGGGCCGCTTCAATATCATCCATGGCCAGGTTCTGCTCCGCCAGTTCGGTCAGGGCCCAGATCTGGGCCGTGCTGTCCTGCCAGCGCCGGGCTATGTCCAACGCTGTCTCACAATACTCCTGGACCAGATCCGGTCGACCGGCCGCCCGTCCCAGGGACGCCAGACCGGTGATGGCGGCGCGCAGCAGCTCTTCCAGATCGTGTTGCCTGGCGATGGCGACGGCCTGTTCGTATTCGGCCAGGGCGGTATCCCAGTCACCCAGCCGAAAGTGGACGTCCGCCAGGGAGGAGTGGGCCTCGCCGATCCCGGCCGTATCGGCGAGATCGATACTGATCTTCAGGGCGGCATGATTGTGGGCGAGGGCCGAGCTGTAGTCGCCCCGCAGCACATCGAGCAGACCGAGGGACAGCCGGCACCAGGCCATACTCATGCGGTCACCGAAGATCTCATTCTGGTCCATGGCCCTG
Source organism: bacterium (assembly GCA_003646045.1). The sequence continues at coordinate 4,921 of QNDV01000100.1, read as the reverse complement.
CGGTAGTAGTGCTCGGCCCGGTCCAGGTTGCCGAGCTTGTGGTGGGTGAGGGCCAGCCCGGCCAGCACCCAGTTAATGATGTGGGGGCTGTCGCGGCGGTCGATGATCTCCAGGCAGGTATCGTAGTGGCTCACAGCCTCGGAGTAGTTACCGGACATCATGAGGTTGAAGGCCAGGCGCTGGCGTGCTCCCAACTCGCCGCCATCGTCACCGCGGCGGGTGAATGTCGCTGCCGCCAGGCGGAACTGTTCCACGGCCCGATCGCGGTCGCCATCGGTCTCATAAGCGGCCCCCAAACCCGTGTGCATGTGGCCGCGCATATCGTCGAAGGCAGGGCAGGAGTCGGCCAGGGTGAAAGCCTCGGCCAGGACCTCGCGGGCGGCATCCGTATCACGGGCCTGGGTATGGTCGTAGCCCAGGTTGACCAATACGCGCAGGCGGCGGCGGCGGTCGCCGAGTTGCCTGGCCAGACCCAATGCGGTCCGGTAGTGGCGGCGGGAGTCGTCGGTCCGACGTTGGCGCGAAGCCACCGCGCCGCGGCCGTTCAGGGCGTCGCAGGCTATAGCCGTCAGGCCGGCGGTCTGGGCCTGATCGAGTACTGCGGCATATATGCTGTCGGCCACGGCGAAGCGACCGTTGAAGTTGTGGACCCCCGCCGACAAAACCCGTCCGGCGAGGCTGGTTCTCAACCGGCCCAGGGCGTCACCGAGGGTGATGGCTCGCACGGCCAGGCTGTCCGCCGCACTGAATCGCCCGGCGCGCAGGGCGCACTCGGCGCCATCCAGACCGGCGGCCGCCGCCGAGAGCGAGTCTCCCGCCGCCAGGGCCAGTTCGAGGGCGTGTTCGAACGCGGGAACGGCCGGGCCCGGACGATCTGTCGCGCCCAGGGCCATGGCAGCGGCGTAGGCGGCAGCTGGCAGCGGGGGATCCCCGGCAAACAGTTCCATTTCATCCTGCAGGAGACACTGTCGTCGCAGAGCCTCGGCCAGGCCGCGGGCCGTGGCTGGTCGGGGTTCTGTGGCATAAAGGTCGGCGAAGCACCGAACGGCCTCGGCATTCCGGCCGGCGTCCAGCAGGAGCCAGCCGGACTCGAGGGGACCCGGGGCAAAGGCCAGGATGAGAGTGCAGATCCACGGCAACAACATGGGCCAAGTATAGCATCTCCACGGCCTAGTCGAATTTGTTGTGTCATTACCATCTCCACCACGGTCCCACTCCGTGTGCACCGGTTCCGTCGCCCCGAGACCCCGCCGCCGGGCACCTTCGTCACCGGGTCTCGTGCCACCGGTCCCCGGGGAGGTCGGTTCCCATGCGTTGCATCAACACCCGCCCGCTGCACATGCTGCGTCCCATCTTCAACTTCATCGCTCTGGCCGCCGTGTTGTTGGCCGGAGTGCTGTTCATCGACGGGCCTGCGCCTGAACCCGGGCCGACAGTACCCGACGGCGTCGAAGCCGACTGGTGGTCCCGGGTGACAGGTGATCTGGAGGCGCGGGAGTACCGTGGCAGTGCCTGTAACGAGGGTTGGCAGGCTCCCAATCGCCGTCAGGACCTGCGGACCATATTTGGCGCCGATGCGGTGACGGTCACTCCCCGGGGGGCGGATCCGGCCTGGAGCTGGCAGTGGTCCCTGTCCCACTGGGGGCGTTCCGGTGCAATGACCGCGGTTGCGCCCGTCGCGCCGCGCAGTCTCGGTGACCGTGTGCAGTACGAACGGGGCGCACTGGTCGAATGGTATGAGAATCGCCCTGAAGGCGTGGAGCAGGGGTTTACCGTGGCTACGGCACTGCCGGGTCAGGGCGAACTGGTGCTGGCCGGCCTCGTACAGGGTGACCTGACTGCAACTCCCGGCGCTGGCGGAGAGCTGCATTTCACCGATGCCGCCGGCTCGATGGTTCTCGACTATGCCGGCCTGAAGGCCTGGGACAGCGCCGGTCGTGAGCTGCCGGCGCGCATGGACTGGCACGACGGTGAGCTTCAGCTGACGGTGGACGACCGGGACGCCATCTATCCCGTCACCATCGATCCCATCCTGACGACGCCCTCGTGGATCGAGGAGGGTGACCGCGCCGACGCCCGGTTCGGGTTCGTGGTGGCCACCGCCGGCGACATCAACGGCGACGGCTACAGCGACGTCATCGTGGGTTCGCCCCATTACTCCGTCTCGGGCACGGACCAGCGCGGCAAGGCCTGGCTCTACCGTGGTTATGCGGCAGGTCTGTACGCGAATCCATCCTGGGAATGGGTCGGCGAGAACGCCAACGACCAGTTCGGGTACAGCGTGGCCTGCGCGGGCGATATCAACGGCGACGGCTACGACGACATCATCGTGGGCGCTCCCACCTACGAGGGTCCCACGGACCAGGACGGTCGGGCCTACGTCTTCCACGGTTCCAGCGGTGGTTTGGGACCCCTGGCGGCCTGGTCCGGCCGGGGCGGCAGTTCCGCTTCCAGCCTGTTCTTCGGCATGTCCGTGGCCACGGCCGGTGACCTGAACGCCGACGGCTACGACGATGTGGTGGTTGGCGATCCCAATGTAGGCGCCTATGCCGGCCGGGTCTCCGTCTGGTACGGCTCGTCAACCGGTCTGGGCGCGGGTGCCGACTGGTGGGACGAGGGTGGCGGTTCGATGTTCCTGGGCCGCAGTGTCAGCACCGCCGGGGATATCAACGGCGATGGCCTGGATGACCTCGTGGTCGGGTCCCCGGGCTACCAGAATGGTGACAACGAGGAAGGTGCCATCTTCATCTACCTGGGTAGCAAGACGTCCCTTCCCGCCACCCCGGACCAGATTGTCGAATCGAACACCGACTACTTCCACATGGGCCACGCCGTGACCCTGGCGGGGGACATCAATGGTGACGGCTACGGCGACGTTTTGACGGGTTGTGCGCCCAGCATCGATTTCACCGAAGAGTGGCCCAATGTGCGCCTCTATCTCGGCTCGGAGACCGGGTTGTCAACCACGGCCGACTGGTCCTACGGCGCCCACCTGACGGAAGAGACAATGGGTCGCCATGTTGCCTGTGCCGGTGACATGAACGGCGACGGTTACGCGGATATTGCCATCGGCTACGAGGGATATGGCGCCTCCCGTGGCCGGATCATGGTCTTTCTCGGCAACTTCGACGGGCTGACGGCTTATCCCAACTGGACGGCCAACGGCAGCGGGGACAACGCCATGCTCGGGCCGGTGGCCACGGCTGGGGACGTCAACGGCGATGGCTACAGCGACCTGATCGGCGGGGCTCCGGGTTACGAAGGGGTATCGACCGAACGTGGCGAGGCCCGTTGCTGGCTGGGCGGTTCGTACGGTGTGCGCCTGGCTGCCGGCTGGGTGGTGGAAAGCAACCAGGCCTACGCCCAATTCGGTTACAGCCTGGCCCCGGCTGGCGATGTCAACGGCGACGGCTACAGCGATCTGCTGGTGGGTTCTCCATACTACGACAACGGCGAGCCCGAGGAAGGCGCCGTCTTCCTGTATCTCGGCTCCCTCCAGGGACTGGCCTGGATCCCGGCCTGGTGGGCGGAGAGCGACCACGCCAGCGCTGCTTTCGGTACCTCGGTAGCCTCGGCCGGTGACGTCAACGGGGACGGCCTGCCCGACATTCTGGTGGGTGCGCCCGGTCTCTCCATTACTCATGCCATGGAGGGCGGCGCCTTCCTGTGGCACAGCGTCCTGGGTGGCGCCCCCAACGGCAATCCAACCAACGCGGACTGGGTCTATATGCCGGGGCAGACCGCGGCCGCCCTGGGGCGCTCGGTGGCCTGCGCCGGTGACGTCAACGGGGATGGCTACGCCGACGTTGTGGTCGGTGCTCCCGAGTATGACAACGGACAGACCGACGAAGGTATGGTCTTCGTGTTCCACGGTTCGTCTACGGGCCTGCCCGCCACGGCGGACTGGACCCACGATACGGGCAAGACCGACTGCGACTACGGTTTCAGCGTGGCCTCGGCCGGGGATATGAACGGTGACGGCTACAGCGACATTATCGTCGGTGCGCCCACCTACGATCATCCCGGTGACAGCATGGGACTGGCTTTCGTCTACACCGGGTCCGCCACCGGTCTGCACACCGGTGCCCCCTGGTGGCATATCGCCAGCAACCAGGTCGGGGCTCATCTTGGCTATTGCGTGGCCCCGGCTGGTGACGTGAACGGCGACGGTTTCAGCGATGTCATCGTGGGCTCGCCGTTCTGGGACACGGGTTGGGTCAATGGAGGTCGGGCACAGGTCTGGCATGGTGCGGCCACCGCGCCGGCTACGGGTTCGGATGATAACCACGATTGGGAAGTACATTACGACAACACCGGTGGCTACATGGGTTGGTCGGTGGCTTCGGCCGGTGATGTGAATGCGGACGGCTACAGCGACGTGATCATCGGCTCGCCGGGAGTAAATTTCGACGGGCTTTCCGACTCCGGCTTCGCCGAGGTTCACCATGGCTCGGCCACCGGCCTCTCCGAGCCCTTTACCGACTGGTTCGATGGCGTGTCGGTGATCTCGGCCTTCTTCGGCCAGGCAGTCGCTTCGGCGGGTGATGTGAACGGTGACGGCTTCAGTGATATCGTAGTGGGGGCGCCGGGATACACAGGTGGTCAGGACACCGAAGGCCGTGCTTTCGTCTATTACGGTGGTGGCAGTCGTGGTATGTCGCGCACACCCCGCATGTGGCAGGACGACCTGACGACGCAGTTGGCGCCCCTGGGCGGATCGGTATCACAGTCGGGGTTCGCCCTGGGCGCCCGGGGTCGCACCGCCTTCGGGCGCGGCAAGGTACGCCTGGTCTGTGAAGTGAAATCCGCTGGAACACCCTTCAACGGCACCGGTACGGTCATGGGGGTTTGGACCGATACCGGTGTCCCCGTCGCCGGCGTCGGCAGCGTGGTGGAGATGACCCGGGCGGTCACCGGTCTG
>QNDV01000099.1 GCA_003646045.1 bacterium | reverse complement strand
TGGGCCCCGGACTCATGCTGACGTAGTCGCCGCCGCTGTTGCCCCAGACGTTGTTGTGATCGGAACTGGCCTCGCTACCGCCGAACATCAGACCACCACCCTGGTTGTCCACCACGATGTTGTTGCGCAGGACCGCCGGGCCCGAGGCGAAGACCGCCATGCCGCCCACGCTGCCGGCCACGTTGCCGTCGATGACGCAGTTCTCCACCACGCCGGACATGCCGAAGCCCCCGATACCGCCGCCGTTACCCGAGGTGACGTTGTCGCGGAACCTGCTGTTGCGCAGATCAAGGACTGCGTCATCCAGTTCGAGCCCGCCGCCGGCGCCCGCGGCCAGGGTATTGCCCCGAACCACGGTGCCGCGCATGGTCACCGTACCGTCCTCGACATAGACACCGCCACCGCCCGAGCGGGCACGGTTTCCTGTTACAGGTACATCCGTCAGTTCGACATCGGCACTGACCACTGCCAGGCCACCACCGTGGCCCGTACTGCCGTTGTCATGGATGCTGCCGCCTTCGATGAGGCAGGTGGCATTCTCCACGCAGATCGCGGCGCCCAGGTTCGTCGTCGTACTGTCACTGCAGGCGTTGCCCGTGAAGGTGTTTCCCCGCAGGATGGCCGACGCGCCGCCGAACACACCTGCCGCGCCACCCCGGGTGGCGATGTTGCCGTCAAAAACGCAGTCCTCCACCAGCGGGCTGCCGCCAACCAGACAGATTGCCCCGCCGTAGCCGAGGCCACCACCAACGGCGCCCCGGTTGTCCTCGAAGACACAGTCGCGAATCACCGGCGAAGCATCCTGGCTGAAGATGGCTCCACCGTGGCTGCCGCCCACGGGCGAACCGTAGGTGGCTCCCAGTCCGTCGTGAAAAGTCACGCCATCCACTCCGCAGTGGTCACCGGCATTGCCAAAGAAGCGCAGTGCCGTGCCGGCGCCCTGGTAGCGTGTGGGCCACAGGGCCGGATCCTGCGCCGTGAAGCCGCTGTTCCAGCCTCCCCGAACGTGTATCTGCCGCTGGATGGTGGCACTACCGATGTAGTCACCGCCGGCGACCAATACCGTGTCCACGCCCGTACAGGCAATCACCGCGTCCGCGATGGTGTGGGCCGCGGAGGCGGGTGTCTCGTAGGGCGCCGTGGCACTGCCCGCGGCGGACACGTAGCGCAACTTGTGCCCGATGATGCCGAAGGTCGACGGACTCAGGGCGTAACCCTGATCCGTATCCCCGTCCGCCACGACCACCAGGCTGGCGTAGTCAGTACCGATGTTGGGCGGATACCAGATGGTGCTGCCGGTATTGGGCACGTTCTCGGCGATCAGGATGTCGTGGCAGATGCCATCGGTGCCCAGCCAGATATCCACGGTGGCCGCACTGGCGCCGGCAGTGGACCAGGTCAACTCGGTGGCCTGGTCGGCGATGAACGGCTCGCTGCCCAGCCCGGGATCCAGAGTAATCTCCACCGGCGGCGGCGAGTAGACCAGCTGGGTCACGGAGTTGCCCGTCATGGCGGCGCCGTACTGCACCGTGATGTATCCGTTCACGCCGAACTCGGGGCCCCAGCTGTTCTTGATGATCCAGGCACCGTTGCCGCCGCAGGCACGGTCGTCGTAGCCCACGATCAGCACCAGGTGGTTGACCTGGCTGCCTGTCTCGTCGAAACAGCCGCCACCATAGGCTTCGAAGGCGGCAGTGGCGTCGATACCGGTACACACCGGGCCGGTCTGCAGCGCGGTCTTGATCTGGTCCACGTCATTGGCGATGTAGTTCCAGTCCGAGATGTCGGCGTAGGCCTTGAACTGGTCCTGGTTGCAGCCCGGCGGGCTGTTCAGGTACGGATTGCAGTTCTCCAGCACGGCACCGTGGTTCCTGAAGACGTAGTAGGCCGCCGAGGCCCAGCCGCCATCACAACCGGCGCCGTAGGGATTGCAGTCGATGACCTGCTGCTCTGAGATGTCCAGGGTCTCGCCGTAGTAGATCTTGACGAAAGCCTCCATCTCGGCCGAGGCGGCAAACGCCCAGCATGACCCGCACTGGGCCTGGTTCTTGACCCGGGTGATACCGTCCACGTCGCGCCAGTCCAGACTGATGGGATTGGCCTTGGCCACCGGCAGGATCCGCAGGTGGCTTTCCAGCTCGCGCTGATATCCCGGCGGCGGCCGGTAGCCACGCAGATTGGCCCTGACCTCGGGGGTCAAGGTGCGCGTGAAATGATCATCCACGGTGAAACTTAAGCCCTCGGTCGCGATCTTCGCCCGGATGTCATCCAGGTTCGGCGCAGGCTCGGCCGAGACGCAAATCGCCGTCATCATCAGGAAGATCAGCGCCGGCAGGACCATCGAGGGGAAGCTTCGGAAACAACGGGAACGAGCAGGAGTCGACGACATCGTAAACCTTTCAGTGTGCACGACCGGGCGAGCCAAAACACTGTTTCACGGGATCAGGGCCATAATCATACCAGTTGGAGGTCTTGAGAACAAATCTGCAAAAAACTTATCAGCAGGGGCTTCTCAAGGGGAATGGGGTTTCTTGCCACTGTCTGGATAAACAGCTGTCCACCATGCAGATCGCCATCCTAGTAAATGGACACGGGATCCACATCATGTATCAGGTCCACACCCCGCCGCGCCTCCTTGAGCCGGCGCAGACACTCGGTAAGCCAGGTCCGCTCGGCACGCCGCAGCGTACCCTTGACCAGCAGTTGAAACCGGTGACGATCCTGCAGGCGGGGAAATACCGCCGGGGCCGGGCCCAGTACCGACAGGCCGGGTCGCGTGAAGGCGTCCCGCAGAGCGGTCGCCAATTCCGACGCCACCGCCTCGGCGTCGCCCTTGCGCCGGGACGTGACCGCCAACCGCAGCAACCTGCGGGCCGGTGGATAACCCAAAGCCTGGCGCGTTGGCATTTCCCCGGCGACGAAGGCACCGTAGTCGTGGACCGCCGCCGCGCCGATCACCGGGTCGTCCGGGCGCCAGGTCTGGAACACGACGCGCCCGGCGCCGGTACGCCCCGCCCTTCCTGCCACCTGGGTCAGCAACTGGAAACTGCGCTCGGCACTGCGGTGGTCCGGCAGGCCCAGGCCGTCGTCCGCCGCCAGCACTCCCACCAGGTCGACGCCGGGGAAGTGGTGACCCTTGGCCACCATCTGCGTCCCCACCAGAATATCCGCCTCGCCCCGGGCGAACGCCGACAGGATGCGCCGATGGCTGTCCCGTCGCCGCGTGGTGTCCTGGTCCAGGCGCAGGATGCGTGCCTCGGGCCAGCGCGTCTGCAGCAGCAGTTCCAGTTTCTCGGTGCCACCGCCACCGGTGAGGAACTCCCCCGTGCCGCAATCGGGACAGACTTCCGGCACCGGGCGGGTATAGCCACAGTAGTGGCACAACAGACGGCGCGGTCGCAGGTGGTAGGTCAGGGCGATGTCGCAGTGGGGGCAGGTGCGTATCTCGCCGCAGTCACGACACTGCAGCACCCGCGCGAACCCGCGGCGGTTGTAGAAGAGGATGGTCTGCCGTCCCGCGGCCAGGGTCTCGTCCAAGGCCTGGTCCAGGACCGGCGACAAACCATCGGCGCCATCACCCCCGCGCATATCCACGATTTCCACCGGCGGCAGGGCACCGCCACCCAGGCGCTCGGGCAACGAGCACAGCTTGAAGCGTCCCGCGACTGCGTTGGCCCAGGACTCGAGATCCGGCGTGGCCGAACCCAGCATCACCACGGCGCCCGCTTCGCGTCCCCGCACCAGTGCGGCGTGGCGGGCATGGTAACGGGGTTTTTCGTCCTGCTTGTAGGAGGTCTCGTGTTCCTCGTCCACCACGATCACGCCCAGGTTCAACACCGGTGCAAAGAGGGCCGAACGCGGACCCACCACCACCCGGATTTCGCCGCGGGCCGCCCCCTCGTGGACCCGGCAGCGCTGTCCCGCCGACAATCCGCTGTGCACCGCGGCTACCTGGTCGCCAAAACGGGCGTGGATCCGGGCCAGAGTCTGGGGCGTCAGGGCGATCTCCGGGAGCAGGAAGATGGCGCCACGATCCTGGGCCAGCGCCGCGGCAATCAGAGCCAGATAGACTTCGGTCTTGCCGCTGCCGGTCACACCGTGGAGCAGAACGGCGCCGAACTTCCCCTCGTCCAAATGAGAGCGGGCCGCGTCCAGGGCCGCCGTCTGCGCGACGGTCAGTTGCAGCGCCTCAGCATCTACTTCGGGCCAGTCGTCAGCCGCGGCGGTCACCTTGCGGGCCTTGGTACCCGGCGCGGGCGGATGAAACAACGGCACCACCTCACCCAGAGGCAGCATGTAGTAGTCGGCCAGCCAATGCGCCAGGCGCAGACGGTCACCCGTAACCCGGTACTCCGGCGGCAGCACCCGCACCACATCCCGCATCTTCACGCCGGCGGGCAGTTCGACGCCGTCATCCTCGGGACCCACCGTGAGGACCAGCCCCGTCACCTCACGGCGCCGGCCAAAGGGAACCACCACCAGATCGCCCCGCAGGACCAGGCGTCCGGCATCGGTATCGTCCTGCACGCGATGGCGGTAGGAAAAATTCTGAGCCAGGGGCACAGGCAGGGCGATTTCGAGGATCTGGGTCGGCAAAGGGAATTCCCCAGGGCAAAGGGACCGGTGACGCAGCAACGACTGACGCACAACGCCCGCGGTTGTTCCCGCGGGCGTTCATGTTAGCTCCGCTTACGGACGCCGTCCACTATCGCTCTCAGGTCCGCCCCACCCCCAGCAGACGCTCCACCGTCTCGATGACCTTGTGGGGACTGAAGGGTTTGGTGATATAGGCATCGGCGCCGGCCTCTTCGCCTTCGGCCCGGTCGTCGCTGCCGCTGCGGGCGGTCAACAGGATCACCGGCAGATGACTGGTGCGACGATCGCCCTTGAGTTGGCGGCAGGTCTCGATGCCACTGGTACCCGGCATCATCACGTCCAGGATCACCAGGTCGGGCTGCTCGCTCACCGCCAGAGTGAAAGCCTCGTCACCGGTACGCGCACCGATGGCCTCGAAGCCCTCGGCGTGCAGGCTGAAGTCCAGGATACCGCGAATGTTGGTTTCGTCGTCGGCGATGAGCACTTTGCGCAAGACATTGCCTCCCGGCGGCGTAGTTGACCCCTGTGATTCATCGGCAGACAGCGCCCCGGGTTGAGCGGGTAACCGGTGCCGGTCAAACAGTGACGATCATGCCCTTGCGATCCAGGGCCGGTCTGGTCAGGGCCCGGTCCTCGGCACCCCGTTCCTGCAAAACCGCGATACGATCGGCGCGACGGGTCGCCTCGGCCACGAACACCTCGGTCAACCGTGGACAATACCCGCTGCCGGCACCGGAGCGCAATTCGTCCAGGGCAGCCTCCAGGGTCCAGGCCTTGCGCCAGGGACGCGGGCTGAGCAGGGCTGCCAGACTGTCGGCCAGGCGCAGCAAACGGGCGCCGCGGGGAATGGCCTCGCCGGCCAGGCCCGCGGGATACCCGCTGCCGTCGTGGTTTTCGTGGTGATGCATGATCAGGCGCCGCACGGAGGTCGAAGGCTTCAGCGGTTCGAGTACTTCGAGACTTGCGGTGACATGCTGGCGAATCAATTGCTGTTCTTCCGGACTGAGGGGTTCGGGCTTGTCCAGCAGTTGCGGTGGCACGCAGCCCATACCCACGTCGTAGTAGCGCAGGGCAAAGGCCAGATCCCCCTGCTCGTCGTCGGCCAGATTCTCTTGCCTGGCGGTGGCCAGGCAGATCTCCTGGCAGACCTCGAACAGGCTCTCCTGCCGCAGGTGACCCACGGTGGTGGTGGCGCGCAGGGTATCCCGTAAAGAGTGGAGCGCACGGGTGCTCGACTGCCATCTGCGCTGGCCGTCCAGCAGGTTCAGGATACGCGGCGCCAGATTCTCCAGGAGCAGGCGATCATCCTCGTCCAGGGGACGTCCGTCCACGCGGTTGTTCACCGAGATGACTCCCCGGGGTGTCCCGTCCTCCATCAACGGCACCAACAGTAGCGACGGCGTGGTATAACGCGGTTCACTGACTGCTCTCTCGAAGCGGTTGTCGCGGGTCACGTCGGCGATCAGCATGGTCTCGCCCCGTGCCCACACGTGGCCGGCATAACCCTGGCCCGGCCGTATCCGCACACTCTGGACCACGCTGTCCGGCAGACCGATGGCCGCCTTGATGTGCAGACTGTCCCCGGCGGCGTCGGGCTCCATCAGCGCCACGGTCTGGACGCCGAGACTGGCGCTGACCCAGTGCAGCAGACGTTGCAGGAACTCGCCCGGCTCGAAGGGCAGACCCGGCGCCGGCATATCCAGATTGGGCTGGATCACCGCCGACCGGCGCGGCAGCAGCACGTGGAATCGCGCGCCCCGCGGCTCGACGTTCTCGGCCCAGATGCGTCCGTCGTGGTGGGTGACGATGTCGTGGCAGATGGCCAGGCCCACGCCCTGCCCGTTGTGTTCCCGCGTGGCCGAGCCGTCCACCTGGTAGAACTTGTCGAAGATCGCGCCGAGTTTGTCCTCCGGAATACCGACTCCGGTATCCTGCACCGTCAGCCGCACCGCGGTGCCCATCTCGGCCAGGGTCACGATGATCCGGCCCGACGGTTCGGTGAACTTGACGGCGTTGGCCAGCAGGTGGGTGATCAGCTGCTGGATGAGTACCGGGTCGATGGGCATGCGGATCTGCGCGTCGGGCGCGTTGACTTCCAGCGTCAGGCGGCGCTCGGCGGCACGGCTCTTCCAGCCCTCTTCCAGTCGGCGCACCAGGGCCACCAGGTCGGTTTCAGCCCGATGCCTGGCGGGGCGGCCGTTCTCCATCTGGCTCAGGTCCAGGATGTCGTTGATGACACCGGTGAGTTTCACGCTTTCGCCGTGGATGATCTTGAGGAACTCGTCCAGCGACTCCGGCGGCAACGTGCGCAGGTTCTGTTGCAGCAGTTCCGTATAAGCGGAGATGGAAGTCAGGGGAGTGCGCAGCTCGTGACTAACGTTGGCCACGAAGTTCGCCTTCATGTCGGCCAGGCTGGCCAGCCGTTCCGAAGCCAGGGACAGTTCGGCGTTGTTGCAGGCCAGGCGTTCGCAGATCCCCACCGATTCCAGGGCGGCGGCGGCCTGTTGCAGCAGCAGGCGCAACTGGTGGGTCAGGCGGGGCAGGTCCGCCGGCGCGATGCCCTCGGTCTCGGCCATCAAGTAGGCCAGCGCCTCGCCCCCGGACGACTCCAGCAGGCCGATGACCCGCCGTCCGGTAGTACATACGAACGCCGACACTCCGGGAGTCCCGTCCTCGGCACCAGCCACCAGGCAGTTGGCATCCGCCGGGTATGCCGCACGCAGGGCCATCACTTCCTCACGCTTGAGGTGCTGTTCCCGCAGGCTGGCCTGGGTGGCCTTGTCGTAGCCAGAGAAAGCCCGTGGCTCGAAGGTCCGCGTGGCGTCCGACCAGATATAGACCATAGCCCGGGGCAGACCCAGGATCTCGACCGCGGCATCGGCAATGCGCTGCTGCAGTTCGGGTAGACGCCGGATAGAGCCCAGACGGGTGGTTTCGTCCAGGATGCGTTCGAGAACCAGGTCCGGGGACATTACGGCAGGCCGGCGCAGCCTGCGCACCAGGCGCGGCGACCAGGCAGCGACCAGGCCGGCCACCGCGGCTGTCGCCACGATGGA
>QNDV01000098.1 GCA_003646045.1 bacterium | reverse complement strand
AGGATCTGGCGAATTTAGTTGACGGTGAATATTAGGACCAAAAACATACTGTTGTAACCGGTAGCTATAAGTCAACTTACTGTTATGCGAAAAAGTTAAGATATTTCTTATATATGGTACGTGACTTGTTAGGGGTGGCCTCAGAACCGGGCGCCGACCCCAGACCATAGGCGCCTTGACCACGAGGAAGCGAGGAAAGAAATATGGCCAAAGCCAAAACGACCAGCCGCCGCCGAACCGCCCGTAAGCCCCGTACCACCAAGAAGGCACGGGCCGCGGCGAGGACCACGGCTCCGGCCGCCCAGCTCATGAGCAACCTGGATCTCTATTTCCAGGAGGTCAAGGCCTACAGCCTGCTGACCCGCGACGAGGAGTGCGAACTGGCCCGCGGCATTCATGCCGAGGACAGCGTGAGCCTGCACAAGTTGGTCAAGGCGAATCTGCGTTTCGTCGTGTCTATTGCCAAGGAATACGCCCACTACGGCGTACCCCTGGAGGACCTGATCAACGAAGGTAACCTGGGGTTGCTCAAGGCTGCCCAGCGTTTTGATGAAACCCGCGGCTACAAGTTCATCTCGTACGCGGTGTGGTGGATTCGCCAGTCGATCCTGGCGGCCCTGGCCAACCACAGCAAAATCGTGCGGATGCCCCTGAATCGGGCCCGGGTGCTGAACCAGATCAAACGTGCCAGCGGTGAACTGCAGCAGAAGCTGCGGCGCAAGCCCGAGCCCGAGGAGATTGCCGCCAAGCTGGGTCTGTCCCTGGCCGAGGTAAAGGATACCTTGCCCCTGATGCAGGACAACTTCTTCCTGGACGACTTTGTGGGCAACGACGAGGACAGCACCTACCTGGACTTCCTGGAGGACACCACGGGCGATAGGCCTGACAACAAGGTGATGGACGACGATCTCAACTCGTCCATCGGGCGTATGCTCGGTGATCTGAAGGAGCGTGAAGCCAAGGTGCTCCGGATGTACTACGGACTGGGTACCGACCAGGAGATGACTCTCGAGGAGATCGGCCAGGTCATGGGCCTGACTCGTGAGCGTATTCGCCAGATCAAGGAAGAGGCCTTCGACAAGATCCGCTCCAGCAAGTGCTTCAGGTACATGCACGATTATGCGGACGAGGGTCGGCCCAGCCGGATCTGATTCTGGTGGGGATTTGACAGGTCCCGTACACCAAAGGTCCGGATGCACGCATCACAAGTCTGGATACACGATTTAGATTACGAGGCGAACGACAGGGTCCCGGTGGCACCGGGACCCTGTTCATTTGGTACGCCCGGCTCCGGCGCGATTACTGCGAGGATCCGTTCCGGGGAACATCAGCGCCGGGAGCAGGCACCACCTGGCCGGCGGTGGCTTCCGTAACTGCGTCGACAAACCCCGCGCAACGGGAATGGGGCAACCACACCCGCCAGGCCACATCGGTCCCATACGTCTCGTTGGCCACGCGTCCCTGACGACCGGCGAGCAGATGGCGTAACGTCTTTTGCAGGGCATAGGGCAACGACAGGTCGAACTCCTGTCCCAGCAGTATCACCCGCTCGGGGGCTGCTGCCACGGCTGCCGTCGCAGCCTCGCCGTAGGCTCGCGCCAAGCCGCCGGTACCCAGCTTTACTCCCCCGAAATAACGCACGACGATTCCCAGGCAGTCGCTCAGGCCACGGCGGCGCAATGCCGCAAGGATCGGCTCTCCCGCGGTACCCGCCGGTTCGCCGGCATCGTTACGATGCTCGCTGAATTCCGGACCGGGTCCCAGTCGCCAGGCGTAGCAGACGTGACGCGCGTCGTGGCAGCGGCGGGCTTCCCGACTGATCGCTGCCCGGGCCGATTCTTCGTCGGTCACGGGGGTAACCAGAGCCAGAAACCGGGAACGTTGTACCCGGGTCTCGGCCCGCGCGGATGCGCCCAGGGTAAGATAGCTGTCCGGCCGATGCTCGATCATGACAGTGGTCCCGGGGTTTGCTGGGGAACATGCTGTACGGTTTCCTGTCAGCCGGCGCGACGAAGCTGGCGCCGCAGCGGGAGTCATGAGGCAGCCTACTGCATATTCTCTTTAGTGGCAACAGGTTGAATCATTGTCGCTGGCGCTTGGTCTGGCATCGGGCTTGCACTTGTCCGGCAATGAACCGGTGTGCGGCACCGGTCGCATCCTGTCCCGGAGGTCATTCTTGCGATCCGCGAATTCGTTGCCGTACCGCTGTGGTCCGGCCATGCTCCTGCTTAGCGTGGCGCTCATGGTCATGGGCACAGCCGGTGTCAGTTACGGCCAGGAGTCGCTGGCCGATAACAGTCCGCGCCTGGCCCTGCCTCGCAGCAAGGTGGACGAGCCGTTCGATGCGCCTGTCCTGGTAGGGCTGTATCTGGCCGGCGGTGGCGGGTTGGAGACTGATCAGGGCCCTCTAGAACTGGGTTATGGCGGCCAGATCGTCATGAGGCCTGGTACTGCCGTCAGCTTCCTGGACTTCCTCTACGACTGGAACACCGGCCTGGTACTGCAGGTGGATTACCAGGAACTGTCAGACACGGACACCGTCCTCTCCGGAGACGGGATTCTGCGTTACTATTTCAGTGACCGGGGGCGCAACGACACCGAGGTTCGTCTCTTTGCCGGACTGGGCGTGGGAGCGAGCAGCTTCTCGGTTCCGGGCACGGACGGCAAGGCCAAGGAGAACTACTGGAGCGCAGTGGTCGAGGTTGGTCAGGAATGGCTGGTGGAAGCCAAGTGGATGTTCTTCCTCAGGGCCCAATACCGCGTCAACCTGAGGCGGCACAGCCACTGGGGCGCCGTGTCCCTGCAGGCCGGGGCCGGGGTACCGTGGCCGATCTAGCCCGCCGTCAAACAACCGACCTCAATCTGACCGTTTACGGATGACCCGCCCGGCCTGATTCCCTATAATGTTCTGGTCACCCCTCCTGACCCGCGCAAGGCCCCTGCCACGGTGCCGTCCGCCCATACCCTGTGAGGAAAGCCATGAACTGCCGACAACGGATGTCCAGGTCGCTCACCATTTGTCTGACAATGCTCGCGGTCCTGCTGCCGGTGCTGCTGGCTCCGGCTACGGCGTCGGCCCAGAATGAGCTCACCTACAGCCAATACAGGACCTTGGCCTGGGCGGCCCATCGCATGGATCATCTCGCCATGTTCGAACCCCTGCAGGGAGAGTCGGGCATGTTGTTGGCGTTGGGAGAGCGCTTCGGCACGGTCCAGGTTTTCAAGCACGACGGCGATTCCGTCAAGCGCGTCTGGAAGAGCATCCATCTCAGTGGTATTCCCGAGGAACTGCTGGTGGCGGACCTGGACAGTGACGGATTCGACGATGCCCTGCTGTGCCGGACCAGCGGTTCGAAGGTCTATGTCTGGGGCCTGGAGAATTTCGACCTGATCTGGGAATCCCTGTCGGGCGAGTACCAGTCCATTGTCGGCTTTACCACCGCCAATATGGACGACAGTCCGGAGCAGGAGATCGTTCTGCTGGCCGACAACCACATTACCTACGTGGACGGCGTCACCTTCAACCGCAAGTTCACCACCACCGGTGAATACACTGCCACCATAGTGCGTTGCGGGGATGTGGATGGTGACGGCCGGGTGGAGATTGTCCTGAATTCGGGCCAGGTGGTGGATTCGGTCACAGGAGAGATAGAGTGGGAGGACGAGCCTTTCTTCAGTCGTATAGAGTTGCTGGATATAGACGGCGATGGCATGCCCGAGATACTCACCGAAGGCGAGATCAGTGGCGCCCTGAAAGTATTCGACGTGGACTTCCGTTCCGAGGTCAGATTCCAGTAGGAGTTGCCGCGGGGCATCCGGGTCAGCGGATGCCCTGCATGATCTCCAGCATCTTTGGCGCCGGCACGAACCCGGTGGAGCGGCCGGGCAGGAATTCGCCCCGGCTGTCGATAAAGACCACCCGCGGCAATCCCGCCACGCTCCATTGCTCCTTGATGTTGGCCATCTCCTGGTCATCGGGCGCGGTGGCGTCGATCTTGACGGTCACAAACCGCTGGGATTCCGCGACCACTTCCGGGACATTCCAGACCGCCTTGTCCAGCTTCTTGCAGTAGACGCACCACGCCGCCCAGAAGTCGATCATCATGGGTTTGCCGGCGGACTTGGCTTCTGCCTGGCGGGCGGCCAGGAATGCCGTTACCTCGTGGCCGGTGGCCACTTTCTGCCACTGGACCTTGGCCGGCAGGGTGGACGTCGTCACCGCGACCGGTTGCGGTGTGCCGGCATTGCCGGTGGCGGTCACCGATTCACTGACATGTGCGGCCAGGGGAGAGGGCATCAGCAGTCCGTAGGACAGGAACGAACCACCCAGCAGGTACAATCCCGCCACCAGGACGATGATGCCCAGGCCCTTGCGGGTCCGATCCCACCATTGACCGTTGGCCACCAGGGGATCGAAGGCGCCCATGAAGACCGCTACCAGGATGGCCGCCGTGCCCACCAGTGGATAGAAGACGGCTTCGGGCAGGAAGATCGACGGACGCACGAACCAGAAGGCCATGGCCACCAGCAGCAGGCCCATACCCTTTTTCACCGTATCCATCCATCCACCGGCCTGGGGCAGACTTCCCAGCAGGGCGGGGAACGTGCCCACGCCGATGAGCAGCAGCCCCATACCCAGGCCGAAGACGAAGAGGGACACGAAGCCCAGCAGCCAGTCGCCGGTGGTGGCGATGACCAGCAGCAGGGCGTTGAGGAAGGGTCCCACGCACGGTGAGGCCACGAGGCCGGCCACCATGCCCATGAAAAAGACACCGATCAGGCCGGAGCGGTTGCTGCCGCCGGGCCCCTGCAGCTTGTCCCTCAGGAACTGGGGAGCCTGCAACTCGAAGGCGCCAAACATGCCGAAGGCCAGGACCACCAGCAGCAGGGCGATGGGACCGACCACCACCGGGCTCTGCATGAAGGCTGTCAGACCGCTGAAGACGGTAGCCACCACCAACCCGATCAGGGCGTAGACCAGGGCCATGCCCAGCACGTAGGTCACGGACATGACCAGGCCGCGAGCGATGCCCTTTTCCTGACTTTGTCCGCCGATCACCGCCAGGGTGATGGGGATCATGGGATATATGCAGGGCGAGAGGCTCATCAATATGCCGAACCCGAAGACCAGCAGCAGGAACACGGCCAGTCCCCGTGACTCGATGAGGTTGCTGATGCGGTCGTCGGACCAGTCATCACCGTAGTCGACGGCAATCGTACCCTGCCAGGTGGCGGAACCGCCGGCACCGGTTACCACCAGCGAAAGACTCTTGTCGCCCGGTGTCGTGGCGGCGGGGACCGGTGCTGCCCACTCCAGGCGCACGGTGCCCGCGGCAGCGTCAGCGGACAGGACCTTCACCGGGTAGGCCTCAACTGCCAGGTCGGTGCCCGAGGCCTCGACCCGCAGGGCGTCCGCCGCCAGGGGCGGTGAGTCGGTGGTCACGATGATTTCCAGCACCAGGTCGGTACCGATGACTACTGTGGCCGGGGTGACCACTTCCACCTCGAGGGCGGCGGCGGCCGGTGATGCGGGAGCTACCAGGGCCCAGATAACCAACAGTAACGAGGTGGCAGTGAGCCGTTTTTTCGCGGATAGCAGGCGCATGTCTTGTAGGTCCTCCCGGTCTCCATGCAGGCGTTCCCGCCTGAGCAGACGGGAACGGATATTCGTTTCGTCTACAATACGCGCGAAACGCCGCGGCACAAGGGGTGGATCCGACCATGTCGAAGTTGCCATGGGGCCGGTCCGTGACCACATTGGATGCAAACCAAACCAATACGGTGCGACTCCCCGGCGGGGAGTTCCGCCCTGAACCCCATGGAGGCGACTGTAAATGATCACGACCCACCGCACCTTCACGGCCCTGCTGGGCCTCATGCTCCTGATAGCCGCCGGTTGTGGCAGCAATGCCGAGACCGGATCCCAGGTGGGAAACATGGCCCCGGATTTCAACCTGGAACGGGTGGATGGAGGACAACTCACCCTGAGTGAACTGCGGGGCAAGGCCGTGCTCATCGATTTCTGGGATACCTGGTGCCCGCCGTGTCGTGAGGCCATGCCACATCTGCAGGCGTTGAGCGTGGAGCACGCCGCGGATCTTGAGGTCGTGGGCGTGGCCATCGGTCGCGAGGGCAAAGAGGCGGTAGCGAAATTTGTCCAGCAGCGGGGCCTGACTTTCCCCATAGTCCTGATTGATGGCGAATACAAGACCGCGGCGGACTTCGGCGGTGTCCAGAGCATTCCCACCACCATCCTGGTGGATCGTGAAGGAATCATTCGCAGGATCTGGGTCGGTGGCCAGTCCAAGCAGGAATATGCCAAGGGCCTGCAAGAGGTTCTGGGCGCCTGAGCGCCCTGAGTCCGGGAGTCGACAATGCGCACAATCATGCTCGTGGGAATCGCCGGGGCGGCTGGCGCCGTGGGAAGGTACGCGGTGAGTGTGGTGGCGGTGCGTCTGCTGGGCGCCGGATTCGCGTTCGGTACCTTGGCGGTGAACGTGTTAGGCTGTCTGTTGCTGGGGGCCCTGCTCGAGACGGAACGCCAGACCTCGGTTGTGACCCACCCCATTCGCCTACTGGTGGCAGTGGGGTTCCTGGGTGCTTTCACCACCTTTTCGGCTTTCGGGTACGAGACTTTCCGCTATCTGGAACAGGGAACCCATCATCTGGCGCTATTGAACGTCACGGCGAATCTGGTGCTGGGGTTGGGTGCTGTCTGGCTGGGCTGGTGGCTGGCGAGGGTGATGGTCGCGGCCTGAGAGGGCAAAGAACGACCCCCGGCTGTGGCGATTTCCTTCAACCGGGGGTCAACTGCTTGTGATCATTTGCGAAGCCACCAAAAGAGATCAACGAGTGCAACTGCTGCAATGATTGTCAGTTCCGGACTCATGTCGACCCCCCCTTTCCGTGCCAACCAGGTGAATCGAATTAACGAACCTTCTTGAGATCGGTCATTTGCGGGGGGGCTTGAGCGGATATTCGCCGCTGGGCAACCCACGGTCATCGACGCGATCCCACGCAGCTTGAGCAAGAAGAGGGCCGGATTTTTCGTTTTTTGATAACGCCTTTATTTCCAACATCATAGCAGTCATGTCATCTCCCTCTCCCTCTCCTCCGAAGTGCTGTACACCGGTAAAGACTTCGTCAAGCATGGGGGCGGGGTCCTTGTCCAGATTCGTGGTAACGCTACGGTAGAGGCGTTCCTCGTCGTAGAACTCGCCTTCCTCGTTGCGCTGGTCGGTCATGCCGTCGGTGTGCAAAAAGAGCCTGTCGCCCGGTTCGAGGGTCAGCGCTCCCTCGCGGTAGTCATGGTCCCGCACCGCTCCCAATACTGGTCCACCCTTGCGCAGACGGTGCTGCCAGGCGGTGCCTTCGCGGAAGAGGACGGGGGGGTCCATGCCCGCGTTGCAATAGCGCAACAGACCGCTGGCGGGATCCCAGACCCCGCAGAAAAAACACACAAAGCGGCCGGGCGCGATACGCGTGCCCAGGGCCGCGTTGAGGTTCGCGGCAATGCGGGCGGGACTCAGGCGACCTTCCGCTTCACCACGGAAAGCCGTGCAGAGCGACGTCATTAGCAGGGCGGCCGGGATGCCCTTGCCCGCCACATCGGCAATGGTCAACGCCAGCAACCCGTCATCCCGCAGGAAATAGTCGTAGTAGTCGCCACCGACGCCGCGGCAGGGTACGTT
>QNDV01000097.1 GCA_003646045.1 bacterium | reverse complement strand
TCACGGCCTCGGGGTTGGTGTCACGTATGTTGTCACGCACCTGCTCGATGTTCTCGAACTCCGCCTCGACCACCTTGTTGATGATCACGGCGTCGGCCAGGCGCACGTTGGTCTCGCTGGGGAAGTACTCGATCTCGTGGCCTGGACGGTGGGGATCGGCCACGACGATGTGCAGGTCACTCTGATAGAACGGTGTGTCGTTGTTGCCACCGTCCCAGAGGATGATATCCGCTTCCTTCTCCGCCTCGCGCAGAATGGCTTCGTAGTCCACACCCGCGTAGATGACGCCGCCGGCCACGATATGAGGCTCGTACTCCTCCATCTCCTCGATGGTGCACTTGTGGCGCTCGAGATCGGCCAACTCCGCGAAACGCTGGACCTTCTGGGCCACCAGGTCGCCGTAGGGCATGGGGTGGCGAATGGCCACGACCTTCTTGCCCGCGGCCCGCAGGATCTCGCAGATCCGGCGACTGGTCTGGCTCTTGCCGCAACCGGTACGCACGGCACACACGGAAATCACGGGCTTGGTGCTCCTGATCTGGGTCTCGCGCTCGCCCAGCATGGTGAAATCGCATCCCGCCGCGTTGACCACGGAGGCGAGGCTCATGACCTGCTTGTAGCTGCGATCGCTGTAGGCCATGACACAGATATCGGCGCCGGTGTCGGCGATGACCTGCACCAGGCTCGACTCGTCGGCAATGGGAATGCCGTCGGGGTACAGGGAACCTGCCAGCTCGGCCGGGTACTTGCGTCCGTCGATGTCGGGGATCTGCGTCGCCGTGAAAGCCACGACTTCGAAATCGTCGTTGTCGCGGTAGACACAATTGAAGTTGTGGAAATCCCGGCCGGCGGCGCCGAGAATGATGACCTTCTTCCTGCTCATGCCGTCTCCTTGCGGCCCGAAGGGGCCCGTTGGACACCGCGTCACGCCTCGTTGCGGATCGCGGCGATTATCGCGGAGGTCGACCAGCCGGGCACCATCGGCACGCGGACGACGCGACCACCCCAGGAAACCAGTTCCCGGGCGCCCACGATGTCCTCTTCGGCGTACTCGGACCCCTTGACGAGTACGTGCGGTCGGATCAGGAGAATTGTCTCCAGCGGTGTCGGCTCGGCAAACATAGTGGCCGCCGAAACCGGTCGCAAGGCGGCGATCAAGGCTGCCCGGTCCGCGCCCGGCAGAATAGGCCGACCGGGTCCCTTGAGATCCCGCACCGAATCATCCGTATTGAGGGCGACCACCAGTTCGTCTGCCGTGGCCGCCGCCTGCTCCAGGCTGGCCAGGTGACCCGCGTGGAGCAGATCGAAACAACCGTTGGTGAAGGCAATGGTGCGTCCCGCGGCCCTTACGGAGTAGGCCCAGTCCGCCAGTTCTTCCCGCTCCAGTACGAGGCCCCTGCCCGGGGTACTCATACGCCTTCCTCCTCGAGGACGGCGGTCAACTGCTGCGCCGTAACCGCCGCGGTTCCCAGTTCCCTGACCGCCAGGCCGGCGGCATGGTTGGCCAGCCGCGCAGCGGGCGCGAAGTCCGCGCCGGTAGCCAGGGCGGCGGTATAGGCGGCAATAACCGTATCGCCGGCTCCGGTGACGTCGAAGACCGTGGTGGCGGCTGTGGGCAGATGTTCCTCGGACCCATCCCTGTCAAAGAGCGCCATGCCGTGCTCACCCCTGGTGATGAGTACACAGTCGGCGGCGGTCCGCTCGAGAATTGAACGCCCGGCGGCCTGCAGGGAAGCGTCGGAATCGATGTTCATGGCACAGGCCTGCTCGGCTTCCTTCTGGTTGGGGGTCAGGCTGGTGGCCCCCCGGTACTGGCTGAAGTCACCCCGCTTGGGATCCACCACCACCGGCACGCCCCGTTGCCTGCCACCGCCAATCAATGCCGCCAGAGCGGCGTCCGTCAGTACACCCTTGCCGTAGTCGCTCAGGATGAAGCCGTCGAAATCACCCGCTGCCTCCAGGCGTTCCACCAGCCTCTGCAGGATACGGGCATCCAGCGGCCGGCTGTCCTCCAGATCCGTGCGAACCACCTGCTGGCTGTGGGCAATAATGCGGGTCTTGATGGTAGTGGGCCGAGCCTCGGTGCCTACCAGGCCCGAGTCGTCGATGCCACGATCGGCGAGCAGGCCGCGCAACTGTCCCGCACCCTCGTCCTTTCCGCAAACGCCGAACAGCACCGCCTCGGCGCCCAGGGCACGGATATTCGCGGCCACGTTGGCCGCCCCGCCGAGCTTGAGCGTCTCCTTCTCCAGCCGCACCACCGGCACCGGCGCCTCGGGGCTGATACGGTCGACACGGCCCCACAGGAAGCGATCCACCATGGAATCGCCGATCACCGCCAGGCGGCGTCCGGCCAGGTCCGCAATGATCTGCTTGAGTTTCGCGGTCATGGTTTCATACTTTCGGGAAGGTATGGGGCGGCGTCCGTTTCGGCTGCCGCCGGGAAGCTATCATCCACCCGCGCGAGTGTCAACGCGAGGCACCGAGGAAGGCCCCCATGAACAGCAACAAACCCCAGCAGCGGATCACTGTGGACCTGGGAGAAAAGGAAGCCGAAGGCACCTACGCCAACCTGGCCCTGGCCACCTTCAGTCCCGCGGAGTTCATCCTGGACTTCGCGCGTATCGTGCCCGGCATGCCCAAGGCCAAGGTCCACAGCCGGATCATCATGACGCCCCAGTCGGCCAAGGCCCTGCAGAGACTGCTGGCGGCCAACATCGAACGCTACGAGGGAGTTCATGGTGAGATCAAGCTGGCCGGCCACCCCGAGGGGGGGCCCGCCATCGGATTCCATTCGGACACCGAGAACTGAACGTAGTTCCGGGCCCAGCTCGGTTTGGCAGGGCGTCCGTGACGCCGGGCGGAGTCTTTCAACAGCCTGCTAGACCGTAACGAGCCGGCGCAGGCGCCAGACCGCCAGGACCAGCAGCGCCACGAACCAGAAGGCCAGTCCGATGAGCAGGCCGCCGCACTCCGCCAGCCCCCAACCACGGCCGATCATGTCGTGGAAGATGGTGATGGCCTGGCCCGAAGGCAGGGCGCGCCCCAATTCCTGCATGAACTCCGGTACTATTTCCAGGGGCCACCAGAGACCGCCGAGGGCCGCCATCATCATGGTCACCGCGACGCCGATGCCATCGGCCTGGCTACCGGTCCGAGCCAGAGACCCCATGAGTACCGACCCCGCCGCGCACACACCGGCGAACAACACCACCACCGCCACGAGTGTCGCTGGGCTGTCACCATAGTCGATGCTCCCCATGATGCCGTTGAGTACCAGCAGCACTGCAATCTGTATCAGCCCCAGCACCAGTGCCCCACCGAAGAAACCGGCCACCAGCGTTCCCGCCGTGGCCCGGCTGGCGGTGAGACGGGCCAGGGTCCGATCCTGCCGCTCGGTAACCAGGTCCTTGGCCGACAGCAGCACGAACATCATGACGAAGAACAGGGTGTAGGAAGGCCCCACGTGCTGGAAGGAGTCCGTCAGGGCGAAGGCCTGCTCTTTGTCCTGGCGCCCCAGGGTCTCGGCGGCCAGGATCACTCTCGGCTCATTGAGCAGACTGTCGAACCGGGCGACATCGAAGGCGCGGGCGCGTCCCCTGGGCATATGGCCCGCCGCATCCGGCGGGGCCACCAGCGACCGGGCGGCCAGTTCCGTGTTCAGACCCAGCAGATGTCGATCCAGCAGGGTCCGCACCGTCTGGCTGCTGAGACGGTCCGCGTTATAGTACAGCCGCGGCCCGCCGGTGGTGCTGTCCGACGTAGCCAGGGCGCCGGGCACGATCAGGACCGCGGTAACCCTGTTGTCAGCCACCGCCTTCTGCACTACGGCGTCGGCAATGAGCGTATCACGCATCTCGATCTGGAAGCGCTCGTGGTCCCGCAAGGGCAGCAGCAGTCTCTCAAGGTCGTTGTCCTGCACCGGGGCCAGTACGAGGAAGCGTGGTTTGGCGCCGTCGCCGCTGTCGCTCCAGTCGCCCAGCAGTTGTCCCATTAGAAACGAGAACACCAGCGGCATGGCCAGGAACCAGACCAGCGCCATGCGGTCACTGAACACGCGGCGCAGACGCAGGCTTATCATCGCCAGGACAATAGAGGCGTTCATGCCAAACCCCCTCGTCGTCGGCGCAGGCTGTAGACCACCAGGGATGCTCCCGCGAAGACGACTGCGGCGGCCAGCAGCATCAGTACCGGCTGGCGCTGGACCAATATCGATTCGTTGTCCGCGATGACGCCGGAGAAGCCCAGGTTCGCCCAGTAGTTGAATACCCAGCGACCCACCGTGTGGGCCCAGGGCGGCATGGCCTCCATGGGGATCATATTGCCGCCGATGAGCGCCGAGACCAGGATCACCGTGGTCGACAGGTTGTCCATGATCTTCTCGGTGGGACTGATCAGGGCCAGCAGCATGAACAATCCTGCCGCCGCCGCCGCGGTCACCGTCACCACCACCAACAGGGAATAGGGATCCGGTCCCAGGTTCACGCCGAAGAGCAGCGAACCCGCCACGAACAGTGCCAACAACTGGATCATGCCCTGGAGTACCGCCGCCAACCACTTGCCTGCCAGCACCTGTACGGGCGACAGGGGCGACATGAGCTGTCGCTGCAAGGTGCCGTTGTGACGCTCACGATGCAGGTCCCGCACGCCGGCCGAAACCCCGAACATGAGAAAGAACACGGCGAATCCCGGCAGGAAATAGTCGAAGAGATTGAATTCGCTGTCGTCGTCGGCTGCCGCGGCACTGGCCTTGCCGTGTACCTCCATGACAATCGTCTCGGTCTCCAGTGCGTCGGCGAGTGCGAACTGTCGGTCCACACGCGCCAGCAACTGGTCACCCACGTCGGTCAGGGTTGGATCCGCCCCCAGGTCCCGCCAGCGGTTCCACACATCCACCACATCACCGGCGAAGAACTCATCCCAACTCATACCGCCGGGACCGTCCGGCGCAGTGGTCTCGTCTTCGGGCCAGAGGGACCGGTACGCCGCTTCCCCTGCCTGCAACCGGCCCAGCCCCCGGTCCAGGATCTGCTCCACGATACCGGCCTTCAGGGGACTGCCGGGATCTTTCCAGAGGACAACCGCCAGGGAATCGGCCGAGAAGATCCTGGCGAAGGCATCCTCCGGCAACACCAGGGCCGCGGCGACATCACCCTCGCGTACCTGTCGCTCGGCAGCCGTGGAATCGACCCAGTCCACCGCGAAAAAACCGGTCTCGTCCAGGGCATCGGTTACCTGCTCCCGAAATTGCTCGGGGATGCCCTCGCCCACGATCGCCAGGGGTATGGCGCTGATTTTCGATTCGCCGAACATCCCGCCGCCGAAGCTGAGTCCCATGATGAACGTCAGCAACAGGGGCAAGGCCAGATTGATTACCAAGGCCTTGCGGTCACTCCAGACCCGCCGCAGATCCTTGGCTGTGACGATCAGCAGACGCATACCCTACTCCCGCAGGCCGCGGCCGGTGAGATTCAGGTAGAGGGCCTCGAGATTCGGCCGGTCAACCTCCAACTGGGACAGGGGCAGACCCTGCGCCGCCAGCCAGGACTGCAACTCCGGCAGCAGGGCGCCGCCGTCACGGGCGCGAATCTCCACCTTTTTCCTGCGCTCGCCCACGCTTTCCACACCGGTCCAGCCCATCGCGGCGGCTGCAAGTCCAGGGCGAGCTTCCGCCGGCACGTCCACCCGCACCCGGTCCTCGTCCCCGATCTGGCTGATGAGATCCTCCTTGTCGCCCACCGCTACCAGACGACCCTTGTCGATGACACCGATGCGGTCGCACAGTTGTTCGGCTTCTTCCAGGTAGTGGGTGGTATAGATCACAGTCAGGCCCTGGGCGCTCAACTCGCCGATGAGTTCCAGGAGACGGCTGCGCGCCTGGGCGTCAATGCCCACGGTGGGCTCGTCCAGGAACAGGACCTCCGGACTGTGGACCAGTCCCGCGGCCAGGTTCAGGCGACGCTTCATGCCGCCGCTGA
The DNA here is from genome assembly GCA_003646045.1 of bacterium. The sequence continues at coordinate 1,718 of QNDV01000097.1, read as the reverse complement.
AGTTCTCCACTTTCTGGCGGGCGTGCTCTTGCAGGTCGGTCAGTTCCAGCAACTCGTCCACCCGGGCACGCAGGGCAGTACCGTCCAACCCGTGAAGTTTGCCCCAGAACTCCAGATTCGTTCGGGCATCCAGATCCGTGTAGAGGGCGATTTCCTGGGGCACCAGTCCCAACAGGGAACGGACCGCTCCCGGCTCCCGGGCCACATCGTGCCCCCCCACGGTTACGCTGCCGCCATTGCCCGGCAGCAGTGTGGCCAGCACGCCGATGGTAGTGGTTTTGCCCGCTCCGTTGGGTCCCAGCAGGCCGAACAATTCGCCGCGCGCCACCTCGAAACTGATGCCGTCCACGGCGCGATGGGCACCGTACTTCTTGACGAGATCCTTTACCTGGATCACTGCGTCTCCTTCGGGGGGGAAGTCTTCCAGCGTCTGTGCACCCAGTAGAAATGGTCCGGGGCCCGGCGCACCGCGGCTTCAAGCCGCTGTACATGATGTTCAGTCAGGCGACGTACGGCATCTTCCTCGCCAAGGTTGCGATCCGGGTATACGGGTGGATCCACCACGAGCAGATGGTGACCGTCCTGCTGTCGGAACGTATAGGCCGTGATCAACGGCACTTTCAAGCGCCACGACAGATAGCCGGCACCCTTTAGTACCGAGGCCGGCCTGCCCAGGAAATCCACGAACACGCCGTCCTTGCCCGCGTCCTGATCCGCCAGCATACCTATGAACTCACCGCGACGCAGGGCGCGGATCATCTCCTTGACCGACGCCCCCGTCCGGATGATGCCCACGCCGGCCCGGGCCCTGATGTCGTTCTGGATACGATCCACGTGGGGATTGTGCTGGGTCTTGACCATGAAGCTGACGGGAATGCCGAGGGCGGCGGCCCGTGCCCCGGTGTATTCCCAGTTGCCGAAATGGCCCGAAACAAAAATGGCACCGCCACCGGTTTTCAACTCATCCAGGTACTCAAGACCTTCGATTTCCACCAGATCATCGATCTCGCCCGTCTTCATATGGGGCAACTTGAGAAACTCCATGAGGGTCATGCCCAGGTTGCGATAGAAAGAGCGGGCAATGTTCCGTACCCCGGCCTCGTCCATCTCGTGTCCGAAGGCGTGGCGGATGTTGTCCAACACGATGTCGCGCCGAAATCCAACTACCTTCCAGACAAAATCACCGAGGGCCCGCCCCCAGGCCAGGGCCCATTGCCGGGGCAGGGGTCGCGCTACCTGCATCATCAGGTAGAGCATGGTGAAATCGAGCCATTGTCGCGGTCGTGAAGCCAAGATCACCTTCCCAAGAAACCAGAGAACTACCAACGCGAGGGTCTACGGACGGCCCCCGGTACACGCCGGGCTTGCGGAATCAATCCGCCTGGAAGGTCCAGATAGTACGGGCGAGGCGCCCACCGGGCAACCTCCGGATCAGACCACCCATCTCCAGTTCCATCAGCCCCGCACACCACATGTCCTCGGTACCGGGCCAGCTCTGGTGCAGGGTATCGCGGGGGACGCCGTCCAGGTCGATCCGATCCAGGATCCACCTCGCCGCCGAACCGGCATCCGGCTCCCGGTCCGGACTCGTTTGTTCCGCCAAGGCAGCCGGGGCAAGAGCCCCCAGGACGCGGTCCACATCCTCCGGACCCTCCAGCAGTTGGGCGCCGTCCCGCAACAGGCGGTGGCATCCCCGGTAATGGCCACGCTCCACCGGC
>QNDV01000096.1 GCA_003646045.1 bacterium | reverse complement strand
ATCGCCCTGGAGGTGCGCAATCGCCTGGCGGAAATTTTCCTCGTCAGCCGGGGCGCCGAGGTTTACGACGCGGCTCTGGAGTTATTGCAGGAAGTTACCGAGAGTCCCTGTGGCCTGTTCATAACCCTGGACCGCACCGGCGACCTGCGCCTGGCGGCCGTCCATCATCCCGGCTTCCGGCAACACAACCTCCGCATCTCCCGCGACAAACTATCGCCGCTGCTGAGCCGGGTGATCGAGAGCGAGCGGGCCGTCGTGCACCGCGGTCCCACGGCGCTGGACTGTTGCGGGTACGAGATCCCCGACGCTCTGGCCGTACCGGTGATGAACCGCGACAACGTGCTGGGCATCCTGCTGGTGGCAGGACGCTCCGAGCCCTATGCCACCGCCGACCGCGTGCTCATGGAATCCCTGGCCGGCTACATGGCACCCATCCTCCGATCCCATCTGACCAACGAGGATACCGAGGCCAAACTGCGCCAGTCCCAGAAGATGGAGGCCATCGGTGTGCTGGCCGGAGGCATCGCCCACGATTTCAACAATATCCTGCAGGCCATCCTGGGATTCACGGGCCTGGCCCGCGAGGAAGCTGCGCCGGATTCATTGCTGGCCCATGACCTGGACCGGGTCCTGTCGGCCACGGACCGCGGTCGCGAACTCGTTCGCCGCATCCTGTTGTTCAGCCGCCGTGAGGACCAGGAAGCCGGCCCGGTGGAGATCGGTGCCGTTGCCCGCGAGGTGCTGGACCTGCTGCAACCCACCATACCGGCTAATGTGCGCCTGTCCTCCGAGCTGTGCGACCGGGAGTGCATGGTCACGGCGGATGCCGGACAGATCGGACAGGTCATCCTGAACCTGGCCAACAACGCCATCCAGTCCATGGAGAAGGACGGCGGCGTTCTGACCCTGAAGCTCCGGTGTCTCGCAGCCGATGACCAGGCACCCGACGTGCCCGCGACGCTGCGCGACCGCGGCGTGGTAGTGGTCGAGGTCAGCGACACGGGTTGCGGGATGGATGTCGCCGTACTGGACCGGCTTTTCGACCCCTTCTTCACCACGAAGGACGTAGGCAAAGGCACGGGGTTGGGCCTGTCGGTGGTACACGGCATCGTATCGGCCCACGGCGGCGAGATCCGTATCGAGAGCACGCCGGACGAAGGCACACGAGCCGCTGTCTACCTGCCCGAACTGGACCAGGAGCAGACCGCCGATGCGGTCGCGGTACGAGCCGGTCGGATCCTGGTGGTGGAGAGTGATCCCGCGGCCACCGCGGTAGCCGCCTCCCTGCTGGGACAAGCGGGCCACGACATCACCGTATCCACCGATCGGCGCCAGGCAGTGGCTCTGCTCGAGGACGGCAGCAGCTTTGATCTGGTGGTGACAGGCCTCGTGGTACCCGGAGGAACGGGACTCGAAATAGCTGCCGCCGCACGTCTCGCCGGGGATCTACCGGTGATCGTTACCGCTGGCCGCGGCGACAATACGGCTCTGGGCACCGGTGCACGGCGACCGGACAATATCGCGGCGGTGATACAGAAACCGCTGAGCGCCGTCATCCTGCTCAGGATCATCGAACGGGTCCTGTCTCCCGATGAAACCTGAACGGACTCGTACCACCGCCGATAGTGTGCTATTGTCCGGTGCAGGTTCTTGATCACAGAAGGAGCTTGAGTTGGCCAGTATCCTGATCATAGAAGACGACAATGAGGTTCGTGAATTCCTCGAAAGCGTCCTGACGCGCGCAGGCTACCAGACCCACACCGCAGCCAACGGTCGCGAGGGGGTCCAGGTATTTCGCACCGGCAACTTCGATCTGGTGATTACCGACATCATCATGCCCGAAAAGGACGGCATCGAAACCATCATGGACATGAAGAGGGAGCGCAGTGATCTGCGGGTCCTGGCCATCTCCGGTGGCGGACGGGCCGAGCCGGACAACTATCTCGAGTCGGCACGCCTGTTGGGCGCGGACGCCACCATGAAGAAGCCGTTCACCAACCAGGAGATCATCGCGACCGTCAAGCAACTCCTGGAATAAACTTCTGGAATAACCGCCACCCGCCCCTGCCGGGGCCTCAGTCCCCGGCGACCGGATCGACACCCATCTCCGCAAGCAATCGCTCACCGGCACCGAATTTCCAGGTCACCCACAGCACGTAGCGGATATCCACGCCGATGGATCGGCTGTAGTCGTGGTTCCAGGCAAAGTCGTTGATGGTCGCTTCCCAGGATCTGTCGAAATTGAGACCCACTACCCGGCCGCGGGCATCCAGCACGGGACTGCCCGAATTGCCACCGGTAGTGTCGGTACTGTAGAGAATATTCACCGGTACCCCGGATTCGCTGTCGGGAGCAAACCGTCCCCAGTCCCCGGCGCCCGCCAGTTCCCGAGTCCGCGACGGCAGGTGATAGGGATCCACACCCGAGTCCTTTTCAAGCAGGCCCGCGACGGTGGTGACCGGCGTATACCACACTGCGTCCCGGGGTGCATAGCCCTCGACCCTGCCGAAGCTCAGACGCAGGGTACCGTTGGCGTCGGGCACGAACTCGCTGCCCAGGAAAGTGCGTCGCAGGTCCAGCAGATCCGCCTGCAGGACGTCCAGTTCGCCCTTGCGGCTCTTGCGTGTCTCCCGCAGGTCGAGCCAGGGCCCATACAGGGCGGCGGCCAGATCCAGGAAGGGATCCCCGGCCGCGGCCAGGTCCTCGCTGCTCAGGTCGAAAGCCGCAACGACATAATCCTTGTCGAGCAGATGCGTGCCGGCGAAGGCGGCCGCCAGACCGCCATGGTCCAGACCCTCCAACGCCGGTAGCTGCCGGGCGCGCTCGATACCGGCTGAGCGCTCCAGCAACTCGGCCAGGATCAATTCGTCCGCTTCGGGGTCGAAATTCTCCACCGTTACCACCAAGCCATCCAGGGTCTGGCGCCGATTGCGCTCCATGTATGGTGATTCCCGCTCCACGTCCGGCTTCCCGCTCTCGATGGCATTCTCCCACAGGGTCATGGCCACCCGCACGATCCGGGGACTACTGCGCAGTGAGCGTAACCAGTACTCCCAGGGTGTGGCGGCTGCCTGTTCGGTGTAGATACGCCCGATGCTGTCCAGCACGTCGGACTGGCCGGTGAAGCGGTCGTCGGCAGCGGTGAATTCCCGCAACAGGTCCTCTTCCCCGCGCCGTTGTTCCACCAGGGACAGGCGCGAGATACCCTGCAGTTTGCCCCGGTAGTTCTTGTGGGTGTTGTGCAGACTCTTGATGCGCGAGGCCAGGCGCAATTGGCGATCCCTGTCGTCAGCGCCCAGACCCTCCAGCAAGTCGATCTGCCAGCCGTACCAGTCGACCACCGCGGGCATGTATGTATCGTTCAGGAAGGCGAGATGGTAGGACGAACGGTGCCGATAGGTGCGGCCCGGATAGCCTACGACGAATACCGGATCACCGTCGGCCACGCCCTGCGCCGCCACTTCCAATACCACGGCGGGGTGGTAGGGAACGTTTTGCTCCGAGTAGTCGGCCGGCTCACCATCCGGCCCCGTATAGGCGCGCATGAACGAGAAATCACCGGAATGACGCGGCCAGATCCAGTTGTCGGCCTCGCCTCCGAAATTAGCCACCGCCAGGGGTGGCGAGTAGACCAGGCGCACGTCCCGCAGGTAGGTGTATACGTACAGCACCCAGGTCTTGCCCGGGAACATCTCCGCCACCTCGGCCCGCTTGCCGGGATGCTCCTGCTCGTACCGCAGGCTGATGCTCTTGGCGGCTTTCTCGACGGCTCTGGTCCGGTCGGCGGGGGCCATCTGCGGTGTCAATGCATCGAGCACCTCGTCCGAGACATCCCGATAGGAATCGGTGATCCGCACCGTGTATCCCACCGCCGGTACCTCGTCGGCCATACCCGCCGCCGCAAAGCCGTCGGTCAGGTAGTCGTGGTCACGATCGGAGGCGTCACGAATGGCCCGGAACGCACAATGGTGATTGGTGAGAATCAGTCCCTGCGCGGAAACAAAGGAACCGGTACACCCGCCCAGCTTGCAGATACCATCCACCAGGGCGTTGCCGTCGGGATCGAAAATAGCGGTGGCGGGAATCTCCAGGCCCGCGCCGGCCAGATCGAGGCGACCCAGTTCGCTGACGGGAAACATGCCTTCGTCGGCACCGGCGGTAACGGCTACCAGCAGGAGCAACAGGCTGACGATCAGGCGCATGGCGTTCCTTTCAGGGGTTGGCGCGACAATGACCCCTGAAGGCTAACAGCCCGCCGGGTCCCGTCGCAAGTCCATGCGCAGGAAAGTGGCGCTACCGTGCCAGCCCTGCCGCCAGGCGACGGAAGGATTCCAGGGCCTGTGGATTGGCCAGGGCGTCCGTGTTCTCCACGGGTTCTCCGTGCAGGATACGGGCGACTGCCGTTTCCACGGTCTTGCCGCTGATGGTGCGCGGCAGGTCGGGTACCTGGAAAATCAGGGCCGGCACGTGACGCGGGGTGGCCTCGGTGCGGATCCGGTGCCGCAGACGATCTTCCAGTTCCCGGTCCAGGAGCTGGTCCGGCTGCAGGACCACGAAGAGCACGACACGCACATCGCCGCGATACCGCTGCCCCACCACCAGGCATTCGACCACGTCCGGTTCGCGATCCACCACGCGGTAGATCTCGCCGGTACCTATGCGTACGCCGCCGGGATTGAGCACCGTATCGGAACGGCCGTGGATGACCACGCCTCCCGACGGGGTCAGTTCGGCATAGTCGCCGTGGTGCCAGACGCCGGGAAAGCGCTCGAAGTAGGCCCGCCGGTAGCGTACACCGCCGGGGTCGTTCCAGAACCCCGTGGGCATGCTGGGGAAAGGGGTCGTGCACACCAGTTCACCCTTGGCGCCGATCACAGGTTGTCCGGCATCGTTCCAGACGGCCACGTCCATGCCCAGGCCACGGCACTGCAACTCACCACGGCGCACCGGCAGCACGGGACTGCCCAGGGCGAAGCAGGATATGATATCCGTCCCGCCGGAAATGCTGCTCAGGCGCAGGTCCTGTTTCACCGCCCGGTAGACCCAGTCGAAAGTATCCGGCGCCAGGGGCGAACCGGTGGACAGGATCGAGTCCAGTCGGGACAGGTCGTGGTCACGTCCGGGCTCGAGACCTTCCTTGGCGCAGACTCCCAGGTAGCGGGCGCTGGTACCGAAGGTGGTGACACCCTCGTCGGCCACGAAATCCCAGAGGCGTCGCCGCGGCTCCAGGGGGTGCCCATCGAAGAGCAGCACCGTCGCCCGGGAAGCCAGACCGGAGACCAGCCAGTTCCACATCATCCAGCCACAGGTCGTGAAGTAGAACAGGCGATCGCCGGGACCCAGGTCGCCGTGCAGCTGGTGTTCCTTCAGGTGCTGCAACAGGGTGCCGCCGGCTCCGTGAACCATACACTTGGGCAGGCCCGTGGTGCCCGACGAGAACATGATGAACAGGGGGTGATCGAATCCTGCCCGGTGGTAGACAGGCACGGCCGGTGGCTTGGGGACGGTGTAGTCGTCCCAGGCCACGGCCGCGGCCGGCAGTTCGCGGTCGCCCAGGAAGGGTACTATTACGCACCTTGCCAGTTGGGGCAGGTCGTCGCGCAGTCGGGCGACCGTGGCCAACGAGTCGTGGGCCTTGCCGCCGTAGAGATAGCCGTCCGCCGCAAACAGCACCTTGGGTTCTATCTGGCTGAAACGATCCCGCACCCCCTGCAGACCGAAGTCCGGGGAACAACTGGACCACACGGCCCCCAGGCTGGACGTGGCCAGCATGGCGATGACGGTTTCGGGCAGGTTGGGCATAAAGCCGGCGACACGATCGCCCGGGCCTACGCCGTCAGCGGCCAGGGCCGCAGCCACCGCAGCGGTACGTCGGCGCAGATCGGCCCAGGTCAGATGGACACTGCGACCATCCTCGCCCCGGAAGACCAGGGCTTCCGCTTCATCGTCACCCTGCAGCAGGTTCTCGGCATAGTTCAGGCGGGCGGCAGGAAACCAGCGGGCACCCGGCATGAGTGCGGCGTCCTCGAGGACAGGGCCCTTGCCTGTTTCCCCCACCACGCCGCAGAAATCCCAGACTTCGGCCCAGAAAGCGGCGGGCTCGGTCACCGACCACTGCCACAGTGCTTCATGGTCTGCCAGGTCCAGGTGGTGCCGCTCGTTCACCAGGCGACGGAATCCGTCGACACGGGTACCACTGATCGCCTGGGCTGACGGTTGCCAGAGGACCGGAGCCTCGTTCACGCGCTCACCCATCCTCGCGGGCCGGCAATACCCTGCCCGCAACCTCCCCGAAGCCGATGCGGTAGCCGTCGCCCTGGCACCACCCGGTCATGCTCACCGTGTCACCGTCGGCCAGGAACTTGCGCTCGGCGCCGCCCGGCAGGGTCACCGGTTCGGTACCACGCCAGGTGATCTCCAGCATGGAGCCGAAACTGCCCTTGTCCGGACCGCTGATCGTGCCCGAGGCCAGCATATCCCCGGTACCCAGGTTGCAACCGGTCACCGTGTGGTGAGCCAGTTGCTGGGCCATGGTCCAATAGAGGTGCTTGAAGTTGGAGCGGCACACCGTCAGGCCCGCGGCGTCGTCGGCAGCCTGCACGTCCACCTCCAGAGCGATGTCGTAGGTATGGCGCTCGCTCTCGGTGAGATAGGCCAGGGGTGCCGGATCCTGGGCGGGCGCGGCGCAACTGAAAGGCGCCAGGGCGTCCGGGGTCACTACCCAGGGTGAAATACTGGTACCGAAATTCTTGGCGTTGAAGGGGCCCAGGGGCTGGTACTCCCATTTCTGGATATCCCGCGCCGACCAGTCGTTCACCAGCACCAGGCCGAAGATACGGTCGGCCGCCTCATCCACCGACAGGGGTTCACCCAGGGGTGTACCGCCCCCGACAAAAAAGCCCATCTCCAATTCGAAGTCCATGAGCCGACTGGGACCGTAGATCGGTGCATCGCCATCGCCGGGCAGGGTCTGCCCCCGGGGACGGACCATGTCGGTTCCCGAGACCACGATGGAACCGGCACGTCCGTGGTAGCCCACGGGCATATGCAACCAGTTGGGCATCAGGGCGTTCTCTACGCCGCGGAACATGATGCCCACATTGGTGGCGTGCTCCCGCGAGGAATAGAAGTCCGTGTAGTCCCGCACCAGCACCGGCAGGTGGACAGTGACCGTATCGATGGGCAACAGGGCACGACTGCGCAGGGTCGGATCATCGCGCAGGGTGGGTTCGTCCGCGCGCAGCAGGCCGTGCAGCAGGCGGCGCACCACCCGTCGGCGCTCCGGATCCACATCCATGAACGGATTCAGTACCGGATGGCTGAACATCCCCCGCGGCAGGCCCGCGTCGTCCAGCAGACCTGCATCCTCGAGGACGGATACGTCCACTACCGTATCGCCTACCCGTGTCGCGATGCGACGGCCGGCCCGGGGCGTGGGGGCGAACACGCCCCACGGCAGGTTCTGCAGGGGAAAATGACTGTCGGCGGCTACTTCGATGAATGAGCGCACGGAGGGGTCGACGGTGGGATCCATGAAAAAACCGGTCCTTTGCACGGGGGCTAGAGCAGCCCCAGGTTGAGCAGATCATCGCGGGGTTCGGTGAAGGAACAACTGCCGAAACCTCCCAGCCAGCGGCGCCGGATATCCGCCACCAGGTGGGATTGTACCTCATGGCCGCGCCAGGCAAAGGCCTCGTCCGAGATACGGAAGGCGGAGGCCTCGGTTTCGGCTATGCAGGCCAGCAGCACCT
>QNDV01000095.1 GCA_003646045.1 bacterium | reverse complement strand
TGGAGGGGGTCAAGGTGCCCCAGGCGGGAGACAAGTCCGCGGGATTCCAGGTGGGCCTGGGACTTACATTCTAGATCTTCAGCAACAACACCAGACCAAGCAGCACCATCAGCCCGCTCACCAGCCGCTCGAACAGTTTCTCGCTGACCGTGACATGCAGCCGGTGACCCAGCCAGGCGCCGCCCAGCACCGCCGGCAGCACTGCCAGGGTGGACCACAGGCGCGGCACGGTGATCAGTCCTCCGATCAGGTAGCTGGGTACCCTCACCAGGCTCATGAGCAGAAAAACAGTCATGAGGTTGGCGCGGAACGCCGTCTTGCCTACGCCCAGCAGGTGGTACCAGATGATCACCGGCGGGCCACCCGTACCGAACAACCCGGTAAGGGTACCTGAGACCAGGCCGGTAGGGGCCGCCAGCCAGGTGGGCGGACGTCGTCGACGCTCGCGACTGGGCAGCCGCAGGAACAACACGCCCACAGCCACCAGGAACCAGCCGAGAGCTGTCAGCACCAGGGACAGGTCCCAACCACGCAGGAAGAAGGTACCCAGGGGGATGCCCAGTCCCACACCCACACCCAGTTGGGCGATGGGCCGCCAGCGGATCTCCCGGCGTGCGGACCAGACCACGCCCAGTTCGGCGGGCAGGTTGACCAGCAGCAGCATCACCACCACATCCCTGAGATCGGGGAACAGCAGGGCCAGGGTGCCCACGGCGATGATGCCCGAGCCGAAGCCGAAGAGCACGTAGACCACCTGGGCCACCACCAGGACGCCGCAGGTGATGGCGTACTGGAGCAGGGACGTGAAGATCGTCTCGGGCACGGCAACTCGCTATCAGAAGGTGGCGGACAGGGTGGCATTCATCCAGGTGGAACCCTCCAGGTCCGCACGGAAGCCGGCGGTGCCGGCGGGGGCATGGCTGGACAGGCCCAGGTCCAGGTCCCAGTGCCCCGCGTGCAGGGCCAGACCGACAGCTACCGGGACGATGGTCTCGACCAGGTTTTCCGGACGGGCCTGGATGGATGTACCTTCCACTCCCAACGATGTTCGCAGCGACCAGAAGGCGCCGGCGCGAAGTTCGGCCGCCGCCCGCAGGATCCAGGCCGTGGTATCCAGTTCGCCCCCGACATGGGTAGAGCCCGTGTCCAGGTTGCCGCGGGTCTCGGCGCCGCGGTGTTCGGCCGATAATACAACCATCTGGTCGGGGTCCGGTAACCAGGTCAGCCCGCAACCCATGCGCCAGGCCGTGCCGTCCACGCCTGCGGGTTGCTCGTCACTGGCCCAGTCACGTTCGTCGCGTATGTACTCCACCAGTGGCGTCAGCACCAGCTGGTCACTCAGGGCCATGAACAGCCGCGTGCGAACCCCATAGCTGCCGGTGGCGGTACGTGTGTAGGAAGTCGGGTCATCGTTGACGGTGGTGGTGGCGGTTACCCGGCGCCATTCACCGGCCACGTCCAGGTAGGCCTCGGGGCCCAGGTCTATGCGGGCGCCCAGGCCCAGATCGTCGCGGGTCAGATCCGTCACCCGGGACCAGGCGTCGGACCACGTCTCGCCGGCGGTGCCGTGACGCCAGGACGCGCCCAGGGCCACCCGGCCCAATACGTGCCCGGCCAGCAGGGTACCCGTGGTTTCCAGCAGGTCCAGGGCCATGCTGCCGGGGTCGGTGGCCGCGCCCCGGGTAGCGAGCCAGGCGCCCAGCGCGGTACGGGGCGTGTCGCCACCCAGGGCGACAACGCCGCCCAGGGCCGGACCCGTCAGCCGGTGACCGTGCAGACGCAGATACCCGTCCTGGTCAAAAAGACCACTCTCGATCTGGGCGTACCCGGCGTGGTCCACCACACTGCCGTACCAGCGCAGTACGCCGCGGTTATCCTCGAGGTAGGAGCCGTCACCGCCAAGGGCCAGCAGACGTGCGGCGGAACCATGGACGGTTGCCGGCAGCAACAGGATCATCAGGGCAAGCATACAGGCTGATCTCATGTCGGGTGACCTCCTGGTCGCCGGCCAGTCTACAGTACGGGGCCGCAGCCTGCGTCGCGGTGTGCGTCACGGAGCACGGACTTGCCCCGTCTGGAAATCGGCGCGACATTGAGCGCGGCGCCAATTTCGCCACGGATATCCCGAACGCCCCGGACAATCCCGCTCCAATTGCCAGAGGTTGCCATGAACGACCCCGCCGCGAAACCGGAAATCTCGTACCCGTGTCCGTGGACTTTCAAGGTCGTCGGTACCAACGAGGACGATCTGCGCCGTGCGGTGAAGGTCATGCTTGAGGTCTGCCTGGATCCCGGCAGTGGCGAACGGGACTTCGAACTGGGTCTGTCGCGCACCAGCAGCGGGGGCAAATACCTCAGCCTGAACCTGACCCTCGAGGTCACCAGCGAAGAGGAGCGCGACGCCCTCTACGCCGGCTTGAAGGACTGTCCCGAGGTGTTGATGGTCCTCTGATAGGGACCGATCCGAAGGAACGTTCCATGAGTCACCTGGAAGCTTTCCGCAGCGAACGCGGGAAGATGAACACCCGTCTGTGGTGTGCGCGGGCGCTGCTGGACGAAGTGTTGGCGTAGAGTAGATATCTACGGCGGATCCGGCCGCGCTTTCTGTGTGATGCCCCAGGCCGACCTGGTGGGCAGGGTGGCGGCCAACCGCTCTTCCCGGGGTACGAGCCGCATGTATGCCCGGTAGCGTCCCAGGATCTCGTGGACATAGGTCACGGTTCGTTGCCCGCCGTAGAATCCATGGCGGGTTCCCTTGTACCAGCGTGGTTCCATCAACCGGGGCAGGGTTTCGGCCAGGCCGCCGGCCCAGGCATTGGGATCGCGACCCACGTCCATTGCCAGCCGCCGCGCATCGTTCACGTGGCCGAAGCCCGCGTGGTATTCCGCCAGGGTGAAGCGCACACGTTCCAGACTGTCCAGGTAGGCGTAACGCCGCCAGGCACCTTTGAGCAGACGCATGCCGGCGCGAATATTGGCGGACGGTTCGAAGAGGCTGTCGGCCTGGGCGCCCGCCACCCGTGGCAGAACCTGCATCAGGCCCCTGGCGTCAGCCTGGCTCACCGCCAGGGGATCGAAGCGTGACTCCTGGAACATGAGGGCCGAGACCAGGCGCCAATCCAGCCCCGCGGCTCCGGCCTGGCGGCGTATCTCGGTGTCGTACAGGGAGATACGGCCGCTTTTGTCGGGGCGGTCACCTGCTGTGCGGAATTCCTTGATGGTGATGCGATTGCTGAAGTAGCGCTCGTGGATGATGCCGTAGTCCCGGCTGCGGCGGGCGCGGCCCGAGGCAGCCAGGTGGAAGTGCGCCTTCAGGAACTGGTTCAGGGCTGCCAACAGGTCGCTGCTGTTCTCGCGCACCAGCCAGGCAGACGGACGGCGACGCCCCAACTGGGGCCCCAACTGCAGACCCGGCGCGTGTACCTGGGCGGCCAGGGCCATGAGGTCATCCACCACCACCACATCCGCACTACCTTCGCGTACCATTCCCAGCAGTTCCTCGGGACCGGCCAGGGGGGGGGCGCCCACCAGGCGGGTGCGGATGCGGGCGGATTGCAGTACGTCCAGCAGTTCGGCGCGGAAGGGGTCGCCGTTGGGGAGCATCACCTGGCGGCCGGTCAAGGCCGCCAGTGAGGGTATGGGGCGCGCCTCCGACCCGGTGACCACCACCTTGCGCACGAAATTGGTGGGCCGCGTCCAACGTACCCAACGACCCCACTCGGCCTCCGGTGGTCCGCCGGTGCAGACCACATCGCCCTGGCCCGTGTTGAGCATGGAAATGACGTCTGAACCCGGCGCGGCCACCACTACTTCGAGGGTCAGACCGCGCTCGCGGGCGAAGCGGTACAGCAGTTCGTAATCGAATCCCGCCTGGCCGCCCTTGTGGACGAAATAGGAATGGGAGTTGTAGAAGGCGATCATGCGCAGGGTGCCGCCGGCGCGGATGCTGCCCAGATCGCGCTCGACCACGGGGTGGGGGCGTTGTGGATCGTCGCCCCAGTGGGCCGGCCGGTAGGCGTCGGTCACCTTCTCGCCACAGGCGGACAGCAGCAGCAACACACCCAAAAGTGCGTAGCGCGGTATCCGGCCCTGGCAAGGGCGGCGATGTCGACCCGGTCGAAGCATGGTCATCCTGTTTGTTGTGCCGTTGCGGCGGTACGGGAGTGTTTTCGGCCGGTTGGTGGGGGTACTTGTGGTAAAAATGCAGGTTGTGCCTTGGCAGATGTGTATGGGCGGGATGGGGGGCAATCGTGGCCCCCGGGGGCCACGGCATTGGCGGCCATTGTGCGGTTTCGCGGCAAACTGGCCGTGTTTGTTCTTGATATTGTGACTGCGTGCGGTTTGATGGAGATAATCCGTGGGGAGGGCAATTTGGACGACGTACGCATCTATACCGGCACCCTGGTGGCCGACCTGATCCTTGAAGGAGCACGCAGCCTCAAGGACCGGCGGGCCCCCCTGCGGTCCCTGGTCCAGCGCCTGCGCAATCGTCACCTGGCCGTGGCCCAGGTGGGTCCGCCGGATCTGCGACAGCGGGTCTTTCTGGCGGTGACCGCCGTGGCGGGCGCGGAAGGACGCACCCACGAACTCCTCGACTCAGCCGAGCGGGTGCTGGTAGCATCGGAGTTCACCATCGGCGACCTGCGTCGGGACATTCACGTCGAATCCTTCGCTTCGGAGCGCTGAGCCTCCGGATCTCCGCGAAAAGGCATCCATGCTAATCGTCGATCTGAGCCACACCATCATCCCCGGCATGCCCCAGTGGCCCGGTGACGACTGTCCCCTGCGCATCAACCGGGTCAGCGAGCACGGGCCCACCGGACACCAGTCCAGTACCTTCGAAATGGGCTGTCACGTGGGCACCCACATCGACGCGCCGTTGCACTTCCTGGCCGGCGAACCGGCCCTGGACCAGTTGGCCCCGGATCACTTCGCGGGACGGGCGCGCGTGGTGCGCTGTGGTGATGGCGAGGAAGCAGGCCCCCTGCCGGCAGCCATCCTGGATGGCCTGGACCTGTCGTCACTGGACTACATCCTGTTTGCCACGGGCTGGAGCCGGTACTGGGGCGCGGAGCGCTACTACCGCGAGTGGCCCTGGTACAGCAAGGAACTGGCAGAGCGTTTGGCCGGGGCCGATTTGCGTGGCAGTGGCTTGGACACACCCAGCCTCGACCCCCACGCAGGCCAGGCGGCCCACGACATCTGTGCCCGGGCGGGAATGGTCAACGTGGAGAACCTGACCAACCTGGAAGCATTACCGACCGTGCCCTTCACTCTGCTCGTGCTGCCCCTGAAACTGCAGGGCGCCGAAGCCTCGCCGGTGCGGGCCGTGGCCCTGCTGGATCCACCCGAACAAGGCGGACCAGCGTGACCTCCGACGTACTGGTTTTTGTCGCCGGTCTGGCCCTGCTCGTAGGTGGGGCCTGGGTCCTGGTGGAAGGTGGCAAGCGCATCTCGGCCATCCTGGGTATTCCCACGGTGGTGGTGGGCCTGACGGTGGTTGCCTTCGGCACTTCTGCGCCCGAACTTTTCGTTTCGATCATGGGTGCCATGCGGGGCAGCACGGGACTCGTGCTCGGCAATGTCATCGGTTCGAACGTGGCGAACCTGGGTCTGATCCTGGCGGCGGCGGCCATCTGTCGTCCGGTGGTGGTGGAGCGGGGGCTGGTGCGCCGGGAACTGCCGCTGTTGCTGGGCGTGACCGCTCTCTTTGTGGTCATGGTTTGGGACGGCAAATTGATGCAGTGGCAAGCCGGATTGCTGGTGGCGGTTTTTTTCGGGTTTATCGTCTGGACCATCAAAGGTGCCCAGCGCGGGGGGACGCCTGCGGTGCCCGTGCCTGAGCATCTGCCCGAACCGGTCCCCGGGCACCTGGTGCGGGGCCTGTTCGCCGGCCTCGGGCTGGTTGCCATGGGCGTGGTCGGTCTGGCTGCTGGCGGATATTTCATCGTGAATGCCGCCCTGGGCATCGCCCAGGAGTTGGGCGTTTCGGAAACCATCATCGGGTTGACATTGGTGGCGGTGGGCACGAGTCTGCCCGAACTGGCGACGACCATCGTAGCCTCGCTCAAGAACGAGGACGATCTGGCCCTGGGCAACATCGTCGGTTCCAACCTGTTCAACATCCTGGCCGTGGCCGGACCGGTGGGTGTGTTCCGGAAACTGGAGGACACCGACGGGGCCATCCATATGCAACTCGTCAGCATGCTGCTGGTCACGGTGCTGGTGTTCGCGAGTACCCGTCTGGCTGCCGGTGGTCTGGGCCGGCGACGGGGTGCTATCCTGCTGTTGGCCTATATTCTGGTGATGACTGCCTGGATGACCCGGGCCTGAGGATGACATGACACGGAAACACAGGTTCGCCAGCAGCAATCCCGGACGACCGGACCGTACCATGGGTCTGGCCCGTGCCCTGCAAAAGGCAGGTTGTGGAACCCGTCAGACCACCGAAGAGCTGGTGCTTGCGGGGCGGGTGGAAGTGGATGATGTGGTGGAGCGTAACCCGAGATCATCCGTGTCGCCGGACCAGCGCATCGCGTTGGACGGCAGGAACCTCGATCATATCGGCTACCGCTACTTCGCCTTCCACAAGCCGGCGCGGGTGGTATGCGCCGCGGTGGACGGTCCGGACCGGCGCCGGGTCGACGAGTTCCTGCCCCCGGACGTGCCGGGTTTGCGGGCGGCCGGTCGTCTGGACGGCAAGACCACCGGACTGTTGCTGATTTCCAACGATCCTGCCTGGAACGAAAAAGTGTCATCCGGTACCCAGTTCGAACAGGAGTACCGCTTGCAGGTGGACGGTGAATTGACGGACATCGAGATCGGGGTCATCACCGCCGGCGTGCATCTGCCGAATCTGGGCCTGTTCAAGCCGTTGAATGTGCATATCGTGGAGAAGATGAACGGTGCCACCGTGCTGACCATGGTCCTGCGCGAGGGCAAGGTGCGCCAGGTACGGCGCATGTTCGACACCCTGCGCCACAAGATCATTCTGCTGCGCCGGATCCGTATCGGCGAGATCCGGCTGGGTGACCTGGCGGCAGGTAGCCTGAAATCGCTGACCGGCCAGGAGATCCAGGGAGTACGGGACGCCTAGTGACGTCCGTGACACCCGCCTGTTGAGCATCGCGGCGGTGGAATTCACGGATCTGCTGTCGGATGATGTCCGCTTTGCCCAGGGCGTGATACGTACCCTGGCCCGCAATCTGCGTGAATCTTCGGCTGCTCCCCCGGATCGTCAGGTCGATCCCGGGATCTGACCCCGCGGGGAGGGGAGGCCACCAGCGGGGCGGGTGGTAGCATGATAGATATGAGAGCGGATATCACCCTCAGCGGCAGAATAACTGCCTGGTTTCATCGCAACAACCATATGAATATGCGATATTTAAAACATGATCTTTTTTACCCGGATAATCGGGGCGGCAGGCATGTATTGGATACCAGACAACTTCTTTCGATTCAGTATGATATCCTGTTTGACCACGCCGCCTGCAGCCGCCATAAGTAGAGTGTTATGAAATAAACGCCAATGCCTACCTCCGGGGGTTCCCCAACATGATCCAGGATGCGTTGAAGCGGGTCGCCGTCTTCCTGACGCTGCTGCTGGCGCTCACGGCCCTGGGCGTGCTCTTCGCCACGCCCAGCCACGCCCAGACCGCTGACGACTGCCTCGATTGCCACGATGACGAGGACCTGACCAAGAATACCGAGGGCAAGGTCATTTCCCTGTTCGTGGACATAGACGCCTACCGGGCTTCGATCCACGGTGTCGAGGAG
>QNDV01000094.1 GCA_003646045.1 bacterium | reverse complement strand
CCGGCGATGCCGACGAGGCTGCCTGGGGGGCCAAGATCATTCGCGAGGTAGAGCGCATGGAAGCGGTGTTCCGGGCGGTGGGAGATCTCACCAGCGGAACCGGCAGCGATCCCACTACCCGCAATCTGGACGCGGTTCTGGAAGAGGTGGTAGCGGAAGCGGCAATCCGACATCCGGAATTGATCGTCCGCGTAACTGGCGCCGTGCCCCTGTCGACCAGGCTGCCGGCCGCCGATCTCCGGTTGATCCTGAGGGAACTGCTGGCCAACTCCGCCGAGGGTAACAACGGTCTCGACGGCGCGGAAAACGTGGAAATCTCCGTGGCAGTGGAGCCCACGGGATACGGTGTGTTGCGGATCAGTGACGACGGGCCGGGACTCGAGCCCCACCTGGAGCAGACGGCCTGCGATCCCTTCGTCACCTCGAAACAGGATCATCCGGGCGTGGGGCTGACCCGCGTCGAAACCCTGATGGACATGTACGGACTCGCCTGGCACCTGCAAGGCAGCGGGGACACGGGAACCACCGTGACCATCGAGGTCACCCTGGGCGGGCAGCCTATCGCGCAGAAGACAGACCTGACCAGAAAGGCCGATTAATGGCGGACAAGCGCAGCATCCTGGTGGTGGACGACGAGCAGACGATGCGGGATTTCCTGGAAACGTCACTCAGCAGCCGCTTCCGTGTCAGTACAGCTTCGGGTGGTATCGAGGCTCTCGAACTTCTGCGGCGTGAAAAATTCGACGTCGTGCTTTCGGATATCCAGATGCCAGGTGGCAGTGGCATGGACCTGCTCGCGGGAATTCGCGAGCAGCTCGATTCCAAACCCCTGGTCATTATGATGACCGCCTTCGGCACCATTGCCCAGGCGGTGGAGGCCACCCGCTGTGGAGCAGCCGACTACCTGACCAAGCCCTTTGGTCTGGACCAGCTGGAGCATGTGCTCGGTCGGGTGGAGGAAGTGCGCTCCCTGCGTACGGAAAACCGTTCCCTGCGCAGCAACCTGGTGGAGCGCACGGACCACCACGGTCTGCTGGGAAACCACGCGTCCATGGTCGAGATGCGCCGCAAGATCGAGATGATAGCCGACAGCCGGGGTACGGTGCTGCTCCAGGGCGAAAGCGGAACGGGCAAGGAAGTGGTGGCCCGGGCCATCCACTACGCCGGCATGCGTCGCAACGGTCCCTTTATCCGCATCAACTGTGCGGCCATACCCGAGACCCTGCTTGAATCGGAACTCTTCGGTTATGAACGCGGAGCATTTACCGGCGCTCTGCAGGCCCGTCAGGGGAAATTCGAACTGGCCGACGGTGGCACCCTGCTGCTGGACGAAATCAGCGAAATGCCCTTCGCCATGCAGGCCAAACTGCTGCGCGTATTGCAGGAACGCGAGTTCATGCGGTTGGGGGCGAAGTATTCCACCCGCACGGACGTGCGCATTCTCGCCACGACGAACCGCAACCTGCAGGAGGAGATCCGGTTACGCAATTTCCGCGAGGACCTGTATTTCCGCCTGAACGTGATTCCCCTGGTCATTTCGCCGCTGCGTCACCGCAAGGACGACATCCCGCTGCTGGCCACATACTTCTGCCAGAACCTCTGTGCCGAGAACGGCAAGCCGGTGATGGAAATCTCGCCCCGGGCCATGAGCGTACTTCAGGCCATGGACTGGCCGGGCAACGTGCGGCAATTACAGAACGTCATCGAGCGCGCCGTGATCATGGGTACCGGCACCACCGTGGACGAAAGCGTACTCGGCCTGCCCGACGAATTGTCCCGGCCCATGGAGGCATCCGGCACCATGGATCCGGACATGACCCTCAAGGACATGGAGCGCGAACTGATTCTGCGCAAACTCGAGCGAACCAACGGCAACCGGACGCGGGCCGCCGTGGAGCTGGGCATCAGCGTCCGTACACTGAGGAACAAATTGAACATCTACACCGATCAGGGTGTGGAGATTCCGGGGTAGCGCCATGCTGAAGACCGGACTTTTCGACCGCAGTCACCTGACCACCCTGAAGAAGGCAGTGGACGCCTACGCCCAACGACACCAGGTCACGGCGCAGAACATCGCCAATGTCGAGACTTCGGGGTACCGCGCACGCGAACTCAAGTTCGAGGACCTGCTCACGGGAGCCGGGGCTTCCATCGAGGGCTATCGCACCCACCCCAACCATTTTCCCATCGGCCGCCAGGGCCTGGGGAACGTCAACCCCCGTACCGTCGATGCGGACACGGGCTACGACAATGGCGTGAACGACGTGGATATCGACGCCGAGATGGCGAACCTGGCCACCAATGACCTGAGCTACCGCCTTGCGACGCGCCTGCTGAGTCAGCGCTACAGCGTACTGCGCAGTGCCATCAAGGGCCAGACCCGCTAGGTGAAACGGAGGATGAGACATGGGTAACGGACTCTTCGGATCGATCCGGATCAGCGCCACCGGGCTGCGGGGCCAGCGCACCAAGCTGGATGTGGTGGCCCAGAACCTGGCCAATGCCGAGACCACCAGGACCGCCGACGGTACACCCTACCGGCGCCAGCGCGCCATCTTCGAGCAGGTCCTGGGCAACAAGGTCGCGCGGCACTCTGAACTCATGGGACGTACGTCGCCGGGTCGTCTGACGAGGACCCACCCTGGTCACCTGTCCGGTCGCCTCGGCAGTGCGGGCGGCAAGGCGCCCGAGGGAGTGCAAAGCAGCGTTGATCTGGCGCTGGACGCCTCGGATTTCCGCGTCGTCCACGACCCGGGACATCCGGACGCCGATGAGCAGGGCTATGTACTGATGCCCAACGTCAACCCCATCAGTGAAATGGTGGACATGATCGAAGCCAGTCGCGCGTACGAGGCCAATGTCAGCGCGGTACAGACGGCCAAGGACATGTTCAACGACGCCTTGAAGATCTAGGCACAGCGGCAGGAAGGAAACCGACATGGCTATCGGCGGCATCAAATCACTGGGCTCCATCGACCCGGCCGCGGCGTACGGCATCGGTGCGCCGGGCAAACCGGCAGCCGGCCCGTCGTTCGTGGATCAACTGCAAAGTGCCATGGGTGAGGTCCAGGAGCTGCAGACCAGGAAGAGCGAACTGGTGGAGGGCATGGTCGCAGGCGAGGTCAGCGAGGTGCATGACGTCATGGTCGCGGCCAAGGAAGCGCAGTTGGCCTTCGAGTTGCTTCTCGAGGTGAGGAACAAGCTCCTGGAAGGCTATCAGGAGCTCATGCGCATGCAGGTCTAATTACGCAGTCTAGTCATTCCAGGACGGAACCCGAGGTAGCGAAGTGGATGGATTCAAAACACTGACGGACACCCTCAAGGAACGCCTGGCGAGCCTGAGCTTCAACCAGCGGGTAATCCTGGGTGCCGTAGCCACCGCCAGCATCATCTCCGTGGCCGTGTTCAGCATGTGGCTGGGCCAGGAGGAAATGTCGGTTCTTTTCACGGGTATGAGCGCCGAGGACGCCTCTGCGGCCCTGGAGGAACTGGGCAAGCAGGACATCTACTCGGAGTTGACCAACGGCGGCACCACTGTCCTCGTACCGGAAAAGGAAGTCTATCGCCTGCGGGTGGAGTTGGCCAACCAGGGCATACCCTCCACCGGCACCGTCGGCTTCGAGATCTTCGACGGCAAGCAGTACGGCCTCACGGAGTTCCTGCAGAACGTGAACTTCAAGCGGGCCCTTGAGGGTGAACTGACCAAATCCATTGAGACACTGCAAGGAATCCAGTCGGCCCGGGTGCATCTGGTGCTGCCCAAGCCGTCCATTTTCGCCAAGCTCGCGGCCGAAGCCACCGCCAGTGTGGTACTGCGCCTCGGTCGCAGCGCGCGCATGAGCGATAGCCAGATCTCGGGTATCCAGTCCCTGGTGGCCGGCAGCGTCGAGAATCTGGATGTCGGCAACGTCACGGTCATCGACCAGAACGGCAAGGTGCTTTCGCAGGCCATGCGGGATGACGACGTGGGACGCAGCGAGAACCAGCTCGAACTGCGCAAGGAAGTCGAAGCCCACCTGTCCCAGAAGGCTGGCAGCATGCTGGATCGGGTACTGGGAGCGGGCCGTTCCATCGTGCGTATCGACGCCACCCTCAACTTCGAGAAGATCGACCGCGAACGCGAGATCTACGATCCCGCCGCCACCGTGGTACGCAGCGAGGCGCGCACCGATTCGAACGATCCCGACAGCGGCGGCACCAGCGAACAGAGTGAGACCAACTACGAGATCAACCGCACCATCGAGCATATCGTGGGTGGAACCGGCGGCGTATCCAGCTTGTCGGTGGCTGTCTTCGTGGACGGCCATTACGAAGCTGCCGAAGACGGCGGCGAGCCCGTCTACACGCCTCTGACCGAAGACGAAATAGGCCAGCTGCGCCGTATCGTGCAGACGGCTGTGGGTTTGAACACCATCCGTGGCGACCAGATCGAAGTGGTGAACATGCCCTTCCGCCAGCAGGACCATTTGACCGGCGGTGTCGGCATGGTCCCGGACTGGATGGGAATGGTGGGCGAATACGGCGGACGGGTGGTGCTGCTGGTCATGCTGGCCGTAGTGGTGCTGATCCTACGCAAGAATATCGGGCAACTGGTGAACGAAACCTTCGGCACTGGGAGCGGCGTCGCCAGGGCATCCGTCGGTGCGGGTGCCGATGGCGTATCCGTTGCGGATGACACCCTGGACAATCTGGAAAGCTTCGACGGTATTCCGGACCTGAACAACCAGGTGATCCAGGATATTCAGGACTACGCTTCGGAGAACCCCGAGCGGGTAGCCGAAGTGATCCAGTCCTGGGTCCACGACCTGGACCTGTCCGGCAAGACCGGGCGCGCGGTGGGGAGCTGACATGAACGATAATAACCTGCGCAAGGCGGCTATCTTCCTCATGTCCCTCGGTCCCAACGTCGGCGGCAAGGTCATGTCCAAGCTGCCCGAATCCATGGTCGAGGAACTGGCCCACATGATATCGTCCCTGGGACACGTGACCTTCGACGAGAAGAAGTCGATCCTTTCGGACTTCGTCACCACCAGCAGTCACATATCGGGCATCGCCTTCGGCGGTGAGGATACGGCCAAGCAGATACTCGAGTCCGGCTTCGGCTCCCGCAAGGCCAACAGCCTGCTGGGACGGGTCAACACCTACAGCGAGATCAAGAGTTTCGAGCATCTCAAGAATGTGGATCCCCTGACCGTGGCCAACTATCTCAAGAACGATCATCCCCAGACCGTCGCGGTGGTCATCGCCCACATGGACCCGCGCAACAGCGGTCCCATCCTCGAGAGGTTGCCGGCCGAGATGCAAGGCGACATCGCCCACCGGGTGGCGGTACTCGAGACTCCCAACAACGAGATGCTCAGCGCCGTGGAAGCCGTATTGGCCAGTCAGCTGCAGGGCGAGATTTCCGCCCGCCAGTCCAAGTACGGCGGCAGGAAACAGGTGGCCGAGATACTCAACGAGATCGAGCGCGAGACGTGGCAGGAGATCCTGGACGAGATGCGTGAGATCGATGACGACGTGGCTAACGAAGTCAACGGCCTGATGTTCATTTTCGAGGACATCGTCCTTCTGAACGACCCGGACATCCAGGAGATCCTCAAGGAGATCGACTCCAAGGAACTGACGCTGGCCCTGAAGGGCGCCACCGAGGAGATCACGAACAAGATCTTCGGCAACATGTCGAAGCGCGCGGGCGAGGGTATCCAGGAGGACATGGACTTCATGGGCCCCGTGCGCCTCGCCGACGTGGAGGTAGCCCAGAAACGCATCGTGGAAGTGGTGCGCGGTCTCGAAGAGGCTGGCACGATCACCCTCGGAAAGGGCGGCAAGGATGCAGAGCTGGTGTCCTGAGGCATTCGAACTGGAGTCGGAATCCGATCTCGTGACCGGTGCGGATCAATCATCGGAGTTCATCGGCGACGAGTCCGCTGCTTCCGGTACGACACCGAACGAAGGCGCGGTCCAATTCCGCCGCGAACTCGGATTCTCCGACCCGGACACCATACTAAGTCACATGAGTCAGAAGGAAAGATCGGTCGTCTTCGAGCTGGTGGAACTGGATGTGGCCGCGGCCTACGAGCAGCGTGAGCAGGAACTGCGTGACGAATTACAGGTGCAGCAGGACAAGGCACTGAGCGAGCTTCGCGAGTCTTCACGGGACTGGGCCAGGAAATTCACCGAGAACCGTGACCGGGAACTGGGCGAGATGTCCGATGCCTGTGCGCGGCTGGCCGTAGAGCTGGCGGAGAAGATCGTCCGCAGCCGTGTGGAAGGGGATCCCACCGTAATTGCGCGGGCAGTGGAGACTGCGCTGCGGTTCGGTGAAGGAGGGTCGCAATTGACGGTGACCGTGGCACCCGAGGATGCCGCGTGGCTGGAAGGTGAGGAAGAACTGCGTGAGCGCCTGGGAATAGCGAGGGTCGTGGCCGATCGCCGCATCTCGCGCGGCGGTTGCGTGGTGGACGACGGTCAGCGCGAGTGGAATGCCACCCTGGAGGGCCAGCTGTCGACCCTGGCCGAGGTCATCGACGAGTGGATCGCCACGGCGGATGGACGCCCGGCGGACCAGTCAGTCGAATCCGCCCAACCGGACGAGCCGGTACAGCGTGAGCAGGACGATCAGGACGAGGACGGAAAGGAATCCGTTGAAACTCCGGTGGAGTGACATTGGCCAGGCGATCCAACAGGTCAACCCGATCCGCGCGGTGGGTCGGGTCACGAATCTGGTGGGCATGGTTATCGAGGCCGGTGGGATAGAGGCTCCCGTGGGGTCGGTGTGTCGTGTGGAGAGCGGCCGCCACGACGAGCCGGTTCTTTGTGAAGTTGTGGGCTTCCGCCAGGACGCCCTGTTGATCATGCCTTTCCGGGACGCCCGCGGCATCTCGCGAGGGAATCGCGTCACACTCATGGCGACGGATCTGACCGTGCCCGGAGGCAACCAGCTGCTGGGCCGGGTGATTGACGGCCTGGGCCGCCCCCTGGATGGGGGTCCTTCCCTGGCATCGTGTCCGCGTCTTCGCCTGGGGGGACAGGCACCACCCGCCATGAGCCGACGCCGCACCACTGAAGTGATGCGCACGGGAATCCGGGCCATAGACGGCATGATCACTGCCGGCCGCGGTCAGCGGCTGGGCATCTTTGCCGGTAGCGGTGTGGGCAAATCGATTCTGCTGGGCATGATGGCCCGGGAGGCCCAGGTGGATGTGAATGTACTGGCTCTCATAGGGGAGCGTGGCCGCGAAGTACGGGAATTCATCGAGCGCGATCTGGGCCCGGAGGGTCTGGCGCGCAGCGTGGTGGTAGTGGTCACCAGTGACGAGAGCGCCGTCATGCGTGCCAAGGGTGCCGAGACGGCCATGACCATTGCCGAGAATTTCCGCGAATCCAACCGCGAAGTGCTGTTCCTCATGGATTCCGCCACGCGGTACGCCATGGCTCTGCGGGAAATCGGCCTGGCGGCCGGCGAGCCGCCTACCACCAAGGGGTATCCGCCTTCGGTCTTTGCCGCCCTGCCGCGGCTGTGTGAGCGTGCCGGCTGGTCCGCGGTGAACGCCATGACCGCTTTCTTCACAGTGCTGATCGAGGGGGACGATATCCAGGACCCGGTGGGCGACGCTGTCCGCTCCATACTCGACGGTCACATCATGCTCAGCCGGGATCTGGCCCGTGACCAGCACTATCCGGCTATCGATGTCTTGGGATCGGTCAGCCGCCTGCGCAACGATATCGTGGACCGGCAGGATCTGTCAGCCATGTCCCGGATCACGCGCTGGATGAAATCCGCCGAGGACAACCGT
>QNDV01000093.1 GCA_003646045.1 bacterium | reverse complement strand
GACTCTGGGTCGGCGGCGGCGGTGCCAGCGTGGGCGTCACCGGCAATGCCATCTGGCAGTGGGAAGCGGCCATCGGTCTGACCGTCAAGCTGGGAGGCTGACATCATGCGTCATCTCGGGATCCTGCTGCTTTTGCTAGTGATTGCGGGAACTGTCCTGTCCGCAGGGCCAGCCAGGTCCCAGGATGAAGAGGCCGAATTCGCCTGGCCGAAGAAACTCGCCAGCGAAAAGGGCGAGATCGTCATTTACCAGCCGCAGGTCGAGTCGTTTGCCGGCAACAAGCTGGAATTCCGGGCCGCCGTCTCGGTCAAGCAGGCGGGTGAGGACGAGATGACCTTCGGCGCCATATGGTTCGAATCCGTCCTGGCCACGGACATGGAAACCCGCATGGCCACCCTGGAGCGCACGGCAGTGACTGCCACCCGGTTCCCGGATGTGGATCAGGCCAAGGTGGACGAGTTGAGTCTCTACCTGGAGCAGGAGATTCCCCAGTGGAATATGGTTATTTCCATCGATCGGCTGCTGGCGTCCCTGCCCGAGAACCAACAGGGCGGTGCCGATGCCGGGCTCAAGAGCGATCCTCCGCATATCTACCACAGTCCCGTGCCTGCGGTGTTGGTTTCTATCGACGGTGAACCCATCTTCACGGACCTCGAGGGTTTCGACCTGCAGTACGTGGCCAACTCGGCCTTCTTCATCGTGCGGGAAAAGGATGGTGGCCTGCTCTATCTGAGTGGAAACGGCTCGTGGTTCACCAGTGACCTCATCGATGGCACCTGGCAGACCGCGGAAGTGCTGCCCGACGAGATTGCGAAGGTTTCCAAGAAGATAGCCGAGGAGGAAGCCGCCCAGGCTGCTGAACAGACCGAGGACGCCGAGGCCCTGGGCCTGGAGAAGACCGAGGACGAATTGGCGCCCGTGATCATTGTCTCCACCGTGCCAGCCGAACTCATCGTCACCGACGGGGAGCCGGATTTCGCCTCTGTGGAGGGCACCCAGCTGCTCTACCTCAAGAACACCGAGAGCGACGTGGTCATGGACATCGCCAGCCAGAAGTATTTCGTACTGATGGCCGGTCGTTGGTACCGCGGCTCGGGTCTGGCGGCGAATGACTGGGAGTTCGTGGACTTCGCCGATCTGCCGGAGGAATTCGCATCCGTCCCACCGGATTCGGACCTCGGCAACATCCTGACCAGCGTGCCGGGGACCGCGGAATCCAAGGAGGCCATTCTGGAGACCCAGATCCCCCAGACGGCGGAAGTGGATCGCAAGACGGCCAC
This sequence comes from bacterium, assembly GCA_003646045.1. The sequence goes on along the minus strand of QNDV01000093.1, from coordinate 6,529 downwards.
GGTCGAGGTTACGTACGACGGGGATCCGGAATTCGAGAGTTGTGCCGAGGGCGTGGCCTATGCCCTGAACACGGACAAGTCGGTGCTGCTCATCGACAAGATGTACTACTGCGTCGACTCGGCGGTGTGGTTCGTCTCTCCCGGACCGGAGGGTCCGTGGGAGGTGGCGACAGAGGTTCCCGCCGTGGTCCAGGACCTGCCTCCTGAGTGTCCGGTCTACAACGTCAAGTATGTCTACATCTACGAATCGACTCCCGAGGTGGTCTACACGGGCTATACCTCGGGCTACTACGGGTCCTATGTGTACGGGCCGTGCGTTGTCTACGGGACTGGCTGGTATTACGACCCCTGGTGGGGCCACTACTACTACCCGCGGCCCGTGACCTGGGGCTACGGGGTTCACTACAGTCCGTGGACCGGCTGGGGCTTTACCTTTGGCGTGAGTTATGGCTGGGTATCCATCGGCGTGGGCTGGGGACGTCCCTACTACGGTTGCTGGGGAGTGGGTGGGTACCGCTACGGCTATCGACGGGGCTACTGGCATGGCTATAATCGGGGTTACCGGCATGGTTACCACCGGGGTGCCAGGGCCGGTTACCGTGCGGGCTACCGCGCCGGCCAACGAAACGGCAATTCCAATGCCTACCGCAACCGGAAGGACGGGGTGCGCAGGACCGGCGATGTGAGGGGTGGATCGGGCAAGCGACCATCCACCACGGACCGCCGGAACAACGTCTATGCTGATCGCAACGGGGATGTCTACCGGGACAAGGACGGCAGTTGGGAGAAGCGGGAGGACGGCAAGTGGTCCGAGGACCGGGGCGAAAAGGATCGTGACCGGGAGAGCAAGGATCGCGACCGGGATAGCCAGGATCGTGACCGGGATAGCCAGGATCGTGACCGGCAGAACCAGGATCGTGACCGGGACCAGAGCACTCGCGACAAGAGCAGCCAGGACCGAGGCAATCAGGACCGCGGCGACCAGCAGGTGGACCGGGATCGCAGCACCAAGGATCGCAACCAGCAACTGGACCGCGACCGGAGCTCCCGCAACCGGGGCAACGAGCGCCAGCGTCAATCACCCAGCAGGGGTGGTTCCCGTGGCGGGTCACGCGGTGGCGGCGGCCGGAGGCGGTAGACGACCGCTGTAATCGGGGTGCCGGCCCATGTCGATCAGTCACGCAAAACGAGGGCGGCGACCATCCTGCTGGTCGCCGCCCTCGTTTCGTGCATCTTACGGGCTGGCCTTATCGGCCTCCGGTCAGCCTAGTTTCCCCACTGGAACCCGAGGCCACCGGCAAAGGTATGTACCATGTTGTCCTGTACATACGAGGCGCTCATCCAGGTGGGGGTGTAGATGAGCTGGATATACAGGTCGGGGTCCAGAAAGTAGGCAATCTCCAGCGGCACGTTGAGGGCCATGGCGGAAACCGACGTGGAACGCTCCTCGCTCGTACCTTCGTAAACGGACCGGGTCGAAGTATGCAACCCTATGCCCAAGCCGATATTGGCGGCGAAACGGGAATTGAGGAAATTATACCGCCCGGTCATGACGAAAGGGACGGAGCTGTAGTTGACCCGGTTCCACTGGTCCTCATCGACTTGTATGACCTCTTCGGATTGGACCCAAAAGATGGAGAAACCGGCGTTGAAGCGTCCGTCCGCCAGGACTTTCTCCAGCGTAAAACCAGCGGCGATGCCATCTACGCCGTCACCTGAGAGGTCGCTGGTGGCCCGGTTGGCTCCGGCATTCACCGTGAGCAGGACGGCGCCATCGCGATACTGGGCCGAAGCGCCGGCGGCCATCAGGAGCACGGCAAGAAGCACTGCTGCCGACAGGTTCCTTTTCATGATCGTTCCTTTCCCTGGTGTCTTCCGGGCGAATTGCATACCGAGCAGATGACGTTAGCGATGTCGGCGGCCCATATCAAGAGATATCGCGAGTCCGGGTTTCTGCCGGCCAGACGGTAATGATTTCCAGGAACCAATTGCCAATTCCGCTTCCGGCACCTATCTTGCATCCACTTAGTGGTTCTCCACAATGGGGAGCCGCACGAACGACCGCGATTTCCTGCCCGCCTCTCGGCTCCGGACCATTTCCGAGTTCATCCCGAGTTCAAGCAGTTGCAGATCCCGGATCACCGAGACCGAGGCCTATGTCTATCCTGAAATGCACTGACGAATTAACCGACAGATTCGAAGTCCTGGGGCTGAGCAAGCCCATCCTGCTGGCACTTGCCAAACAAGGTTACACTGAACCCACACCGGTCCAGCGCGCCGCCATCCCGGCCGCGCTCGCGGGCGATGACATTATCGCCACGGCCAAGACCGGCACGGGCAAGACGGCGGCCTTCGCCCTGCCCATCCTGCAGCGGCTGGAGCAGGGCCACAGCCGGCATATCCGCGCCCTGGTGCTGACGCCCACGCGCGAGCTAGCCCTGCAGATTGACCGCAACTTTCGCGACTACGGCTGTCACCTGCACCAGCGCACCTGCGTGCTGCTCGGTGGCGTGAAGGCCGAGCCCCAGATCCGCACCCTCAAACGCGGCGTCGATATCCTGGTGGCCACCCCGGGGCGTCTGCTCGATCTCATGGACCAGGGTTACGTGGACCTGGGTGCCGTCGAGACCTTCGTCCTGGATGAAGCCGACCGCATGCTGGACATGGGCTTCGTCAACGATGTGCGCCAGGTGGTGCGGCAATTGCCTTCACAACGCCAGACGCTGTTCTTCTCGGCCACCATGTCCAAGGAGGTCAGGAAACTGGCCGCGGGCATGCTGACCAACCCCCACGAGGTGGCGGTGGCGGCGCCGGCCACGGTGGCGGACAACATCGAACAGCGGGTCATGTTCGTGAACAAGACGGACAAGCGGGACCTGCTGGCGGATATCCTCGACTCCGAGGAAACGGGCCGGACCCTGATTTTCACGCGCACCAAGCGCATGGCCAACCGCGTGGCCAAGATGCTGGACCAGCGCGGTTTCAGCGCCAACGCCATCCATTCGAATAAATCCCAGAGCCAGCGTCAGAAGGCTCTGGCGGCCTTCGAAAAGGGCCGTGTACCAGTGCTGGTGGCGACGGATATCGTTTCGCGCGGCATCGACGTCGTCGGCATCACTCATGTCATCAACTACGACCTGCCCGAGGACGCGGAGAATTATGTGCACCGCATCGGACGCACGGCGCGGGCCGGCAGGGCCGGCGTGGCGGTTTCCCTGTGTGGTCGTGACGAGGTACCGCTGCTGCGCGGTATCGAACGGTTGACCCGCATACCGTTGACCGTAACCGAGGGTCATCCGTGGCACGCGCCCTCCATCGCGGCCAGTCGTCACGAAGATGGTCCCGGCACGGGCCGGCGACCGACGACCCAACGTGCGAGGCGTGCCCGCGGCGGTGGCAACCGCAGTCAGGGTGCCCGCCCGGTTGCCAATCGTGGTGGCGGGACTCGTGCCGAGGGCGCTTCCGCTGCCGGTTCCGGCACCGGTACCCCGGCCCGCAGGCCGCGCCGGACACGTTCCAAATGGGCGCGTTGATACGCAGGACTATTTCAGCAACATCACCTTCCTTGTCTCCATGAACTCCTCCGCCTGGAGCCGGTAGACGTATATCCCGGTGGCCATGGGACGACCGCGGTCGTCCCGGCCGCGCCAGGTCGCTTCGCCCCATCCTGGCCCCTCGTGCAGCCCGGCCTTGAGGACACGTACGCGACGACCGGTCAGGTCGTGGATCGTCAGCCACACCGGTACCGATCGGGGCAGTCGGTAGCGAATAGTGGTCAGGGGATTGAACGGATTCGGGAAGGCCTGCTCCAGGACGAAAGCGGGCGGTGGCGTGCCACCTGCCAGGTCGCCGACCCCGGAAACAGGGTAGCATCCCACACCCAGCGCACCGATCAGGCCGCATTGCGAAGCCCCGGGGGTCGCGGGCGACTCGGAGTTGAGTCGGAAGTCGCCGCCGGCGAGGTCACAGAACCGTGGTCCCTCGTGGATATTGTCGCCGGCGTCGTAGGGCCCGTCGGCGAAGTACAAGGGGTCCCAGTAGACCAGGTTGCAGTCCATGTCCACCGTCGTGCCGTAGAGCCCGATCTGTCCCGTGGGGCAGGTATTGTGGGCGATGATGTTGTTCCGCAGGATCAGGTTGTCCAGCAGGTCGAAAGTGACGCCGCTGCCGTTGATCGAGACGGAGTTGGCGGCCACGGTATTGCCCACCAGCACGTAGGGCGCCTGTGTAACCGAGTTCGGCAGGATCCACAGGCCGCCGGCGTTGAGATTCGCCCCGTTGCGGACGATGACGTTGCCGTAGAGATCGGCCCCCGCCTGGTGGCGGATGCAGACGCCCCCGGCTCGCGGCGCCCAGTTGTCGGCCACCTTGCAGCGTTCCAGGCGCAGATACGAGCCCTCGCGGACATGGACGCCACCCCCGGCATTCTGGGACTGGTTCGCCGGCAGCACATTGTCGTGGATATGGCAGTTGCTGATCACCACGGGTGTGCCCACGGCCAGGACCCCGCCACCCACGTCGAAACCGCCCGAATCGCCCCGGGTCGGGTATCCGCCCGTCAACTCGAATCCGTCTATGCGTACCGTGTCACTGGCCGTCGTCACGGTTATCACCCGGTAGCCGGCCGGCGCCTCGATTGTACAGGCGGTGGTATCCGAACTCAGGGAGCGCAGCAACAGGGGCTTGGTGATGGCCACATGCTCGACATATACCCCGTCCAGTACCATGACGGTGTCGCCGTTCGCGGCCGTGACGACCCCGTGGACGATATCCCGGAACGGCTGGGCCAGGGTGCCGGGGTCGGTGTTGTCGCCGGTGGTGGCCACGTACCAGGTGGTGGGCAGGGGTAAGCCGCAACCCGCCGGTCGCGCGCCTATCCTGCCGCAGGAACTGTTGGTATCCGTGCAGGGACTCGCATGGTCCAGGGAGTAGTCGCCGGCAAGGGCCTCGCAGAAGAGAGGGTCCTGGGAGATGTTACCGTTGCTGCCGGTCTGGTCGGCGATGGTGCCGTAGTTGCCCCCGGTATTGCCGAACACATCGCTGCAGTGGACGTCGTAGCCGGCCCCGGCCAGGGGCACCGCGATGCCGAACCCCCCGTTGAAGGCCGCGATGGTGTTGCCGATGACGATGGTACCGTTGGTGCTCGAGACCCACAGCCCGTCTCCGGTGTTGTCGGCGACGGTGCTGCCGGTGCACGAGAAACTGCCAGCGAAGGCCCCGTCATAGGCGATCGATCCGCCGTTGCCGGTGTAGAGGCAGCCGTCCATGGTGAAGGTTACGAAGTTCCCGCCCAGATCGATGCCGCCCCCGTTGCCGGTCATCTCGCAGTCCGTCATGGTCAGGGTGATGTATTCGGATTCGATGGACCGGCCGTAGACGATATCCCCGGGGTTGTCATGGATCGAGGAGCCGACCACCTGCAGTTCAGCAGCGTCCTCGGGATCCGTGGCAAACACGGTACCGGTAATGCCGCTGAACCCGCAATTTACCACGGTCTGGCTCGAGGCGTACTGGGTGGTGGCCAGTCCGACCGTGCCACCGTCGACGGTGCAGCCGTACATGGTGACCAGCCCCTGCAGTGATGTGACGTTGTTCACGAAGGTGCAGGTGCGCAGGTGGCAGTCCTCCTCTCCCGAGGGTACCCAGGAGCGCATGCCGAGGGTGTTACCGTCGAACTCGCAATCCTGGACAACGAGCCGTTCGGCTGCCGGACCCGCCGTGTAGTCCCAGTCGAAGCGGACTCCCGCGGTCGATGCACTCTGGAAGACCATGTTCCGCAGCTTGGGCGCGGCAAGAAGCAGGTCGCACCCGACTACCGCACCGGTGATGGTGAAGCCGTCGATGATCGTGGTGGAGTCCTCCTCGTCGAACGCCAGGGCGAAACCGTCATGGGTGCCGCCGCCGTGGATCGTGGTGGATGCGGCGCCGTCCAGGCTTCGCACCTCGATGGCCTTGCCCTGGGTGTCCAGGTCCCAGTTGCCGTTCCCGGTGTAGAAACCGGCCAGGACCAGTACCTCGTCTCCGGCGACAGCCACGTCAATACCGTGCTGGATGGTGGCGAAAGGCTGGGTGATAGTTCCCGGGTCAAGGTCCGAACCGCCGCTCGAGACATACCAGGTGTCCGCGGCTACCGGGTCCGCAGCCAGGATCGTCGTCCACAGGCAGATCCCGGCTATCAATGTCGTTTTGCGCAGATTCATGATGAGCCCCCTCTGGTGTGAGTTGCCTCTGTTCAGGGTGCTCTGCAAAGGATGTTCTGAGGCTTTGAGCGCGTCCGTGTCCCCCGACCGGTGCGCACAAGAGATATCGATACTAGCACGGGATCAGGTCGGGATTGGGAAAATTCGAAATTCCCGGCCCGGTTCAGAACAGGATCTGAAACTGGATATTCCCACCCCCGAAGCGTTCGAGGTCGATCTCATGGCTCACCGAGAGTTGTAACAGTGCCTCGGGGGTGAAGGCGAAGGTCCAGCCAAGCTTCAACTTGTCCGTATAGTCGTCCACGTGCTGCGGTCCGGTATTTGCCGTG
>QNDV01000092.1 GCA_003646045.1 bacterium | reverse complement strand
GATCGGCGAGTACATCATCGGTTGCCTGAATGACGACGGCATGTTGACCTGCCCCCTCGACGAGATCGCCGCCTACCACGAGGTGGACGAAGCCGCGGTGGCAGCTGTCCTGCGCGTGGTGCAGGGTTTCGAGCCGGTGGGAGTGGCGGCCCGCGACCTTCAGGAATGCCTGCTGTTGCAGTTGGAGGCCAAGGGCCTGGCGGATTCCGACGAGGCTGAGATAATCCGCGACCACTTCGAGGATCTGAAGAACCGGCGGTTCTCGGATATCGCCCGTGAGTTGAAGATCACCGCGAAGGACGTGCAGGATATTTCCCAACGCATAGGGGAGTTGGATCCGCGCCCGGGCCTGGCCGCCGATGCCGAAGGGGCACGGATCGTGGTGCCGGATCTGGAGGTGGTACGGGTGGACGAGGACCGGGATGATTACGCAGTCTACCTCAACGATGCCAACCTGCCCCGTCTGCGGGTCAGCCGGGCCTACGAAGGCAAGACCAACACCGGTGAAGACGCCGTCAAGTTCATCGACGAGAAGAAGAAACACGCCGAGTGGGTCATCAAGACCATCGAGCAGCGCCGCCGCACCATGATCCGCGTCATGGAGGCCATAGTCGACGAGCAGAAGGAGTTCTTCGACAAGGGCGCCATCGCACTGCGACCTTTGACCCTGCAACAGGTGGCTTCGACCATCGGTATGCACGAGTCCACGGTGTCGCGGGTCACGCGCCAGAAATACGTGCAGACGCCCCGCGGGGTGTTTCCCCTGAAGTTCTTCTTCAGTGCGGGGCTGGACAGTACCAGTGGTGGCGAGGTGGCCGCCAAGGCGGTCAAGATCATGATCAAGGATATCATCGAAGTCGAGGACACTGCCAGGCCCTTGTCGGACAAGAAGATCGTAGACATGCTGCAGGAACGGGGACTGAAGATTGCCCGGCGCACCGTCGCCAAGTATCGTGAGCAGATGGGGATCCTGAGTGCGCGCATGCGCAAACAGTATTGACCCCGGGTTCCGGACCCGCAGCAAACCCGCATAAGGAGGGCTCCATGGAGATGGAAATCATCACCCGCCATTTCAACCTGGGCGACGAGCAGCGCGAGACCATCGAGGCGTCACTCGACAAGCTTGAGCGTTTCTCCCCCCGACCCGTCGAATCGCTCAAGCTGACCCTGGCCCACGAGGCAGGACAGTTCACCGGTGACGTGGTGCTGCACCTGAAGAACCACGATTTTCGTGCCGACGCCTCGGGCATTGAACCCGAGTTCACCGTGAATGATCTTGTGGAGAGCCTGCGCAAGCAGCTCGACCGTTTCAAGGGCAAGACCAGCGGCCGGCAGAAGGGTGAAGAAGGTGGTCTGGGCCGGGCGATGCTGGACGACGGTGGCGTTTTCGCGGCGTCGCCGGAAGCGGACACCGAAGGATTCGTGCTGAAGGACCTGGGCATCGACGATGCCAAGGCGGCGTTCGGTGCCGGTGAGCTGCCTTTCCTCATCTTCCGTAACACGGCCAACAGCCGCCTCGGTGTCATCTACCGGCGCAGCGACGGTGAATTGGGTCACATGGAGGCCGACGGGGACTGATCCCGCGACCGGGCGAAAGAGGCAATCATGGCGACGGTCACCGTTCAGGGACTATGCGCGGACCTGCGCGAACCCCTGCTGCTGGAAGTGCTGGTGGAACTGCCCGATGAGGATATTGTCGTGCATGCCGCGGATGTCCACCGGCCCGGCATGGCCCTCATGGGTTACACCGGTGATTTTCTGCCTCATCGTGTACAGGTCCTGGGTGAGACCGAGATGGCATTCCTGGCCACTCTCGACCCGGCGGAACAGCACACCGCGGTGGAGCGCGTGCTCGCCCTGGAACCGACCATGATTTTCATCGCGGCGGACCAGACGGTGCCCGGTTCCGTATTGGAGTTGCTGCGCTCAAGGGAATGTCCGGTCGTACGCTCGTCCCTGGCGTCGGTGGAGTTCACCGCGGAATTGACCCATCATCTCGAGCGGGCGTTCTCACCGTACACCGAATCCCATGGAACCCTGGTGGATGTCTACGGGGTCGGATTGCTCTTTACGGGCCGCAGCGGCATCGGCAAGAGCGAGTGCGCCCTGGACCTGATCGAGCGTGGCCATCGTCTGGTGGCCGACGACATCGTCGAGATCACCCGCTCGGGCGAAGATGTCATCATCGGACGGTACCGGGACGTACTGCGGCACCATCTGGAAATACGGGGGATCGGCGTAATCGATGTGCAGGCTCTTTTCGGTATCCGCGCCATTCGCATGCAGAAACGGGTGGAAGTCGAGGTGCAGCTGCAGCAGTGGGACGACAATGTGGACTATGAGCGCATGGGCCTGGAGAACAGATATGCGGAAATCCTGGGGGTAAGCATTCCCCAGGTTATCGTACCCCTCTTCCCGGGCAAGAACATCACGGTTATCAGCGAGGTCATCGCGCTGAACTTCATGCTCAAGATCTATGGTTATGATGCGGCGCAGGTACTCAATGATCGCATTCTGGAGACCATGCGCACCAGTAACCGGTTGACGAAGTACCTGGAGCAGGATCGCGAGTAGGTTTGCGGACAGGTATGGAAGGTAGTGTGATGATGCGGGCGCTGGTTATTACCCACGGCGACATCGGCGAGGAATTCGTCAAGGTGGCGGAACTGATCCTCGGGCCCCTGGAGGGACTGGAAGCAGCCTCCAATGCCGGTCACTCGGCGGAGGCCCTCATCGAGCTGATCAACAACTGGCTGGATCGCGAGGAGGGGCCGGCGCTGATCATGATCGACGACTACGGGGGTAGTTGCGCCACGGCTGCTCAATTGGCCTGCGGCGAACGCAAGGACCGCTTCATCCTGGGCGGAGTGAACCTGGCCATGGTCCTGGGTTTCCTGACCTGGCGCGAAAACAGTGAGGCGGAGGTGCTTGTGCAACGCATCGTCGACAAGGGGCGTGAGGCCATCGTGAGACTGGGGGGATCCTGATGTCCGTGGCCCTGGCGCGAATTGACGACCGCATGATCCACGGCCAGGTAACGGCCGGGTGGGGACAGCAACTGCGACCGGACCTGATCCTCCTGGCGAACAACGCCATTGCCGCTGACGCCTGGCAGCAGCGTGTCTATGCCGCCAGTGTTCCTCCCGAAATCGGTGTGGAGATATTATCCGTGGCCGCGGCCGCGGTGCGCCTGGCCAAAGCGGAGGAGACCGGCGAATCGGTCCTGTTGTTGACGGGAAGCCCGGGTGAGATGTCCGAACTGGTTCGCCTCGGTGCACCCATAGATCGTGTAAACGTCGGGGGAATGCATTTCAGCGCCGGCAAGTCCGAGATGCTGCCGTTCGTCTATGTCGACCGGCAGGACCTCATCGGCTTGGCACGGTTACTGGACCAGGGGGTGGACCTCATGGCCCAGCAGGTACCGGGCGGTCGCGAACATCCCCTCGACGACGAACAGTTGCGTGCCATGGGGGAACGCTTGTGATGGAAGCCTGGGGACTGCTGGCCGGTACCCCCGGCTGGGTGACCTTGGTGGCGGTGTCAGGTCTGTGCGGCCTGCTGGTCCTGGACGATACGGCGTGGGGGCAGACCTGGTTCAGCCAACCCCTGCCCGCGGCCCTGCTCACGGGTCTGGTCTGTGGTGAACCGCTGACCGGGCTGGCTATCGGCCTGCCCCTGCAGCTGGTGATGGTGGGCAACATCCCCGTGGGTCAGACTTTCCTGGGCGATTCCACGGTAGCCGTGTCGGCGGCAGTGGCTGCGGCCGCCCTGACAGGTCATCACCTTGACCCGGCACTGGTCTTCGGGGATCCCGGCCTGCCCCTGCTGGGTTGGCTGGTGGTGGGAGCCGCCCTGCTCAGTCTCGGGGGGAATTTCCTGGTCCAGGCCGAGCGGAGGGCGCACGTGCCACTGATGCTCGAGGGCCACCGTACGCTGCGGGACGGCGACCTCGGCCGCATCAACCGCCTCCACCACCGGGCACTGGTGATGACCTTTTTCAGGGGCAGCCTCGGCTGCCTGCTGGGCGTGCTGGTATTGACCGGGGTCTGGATACCACTACTGGGCCTTCTGCCCGCCACCCTGCACCGTGCCGCGGGTATTGTAGTGGTGCTGTTGCCAGGACTGGGAGTGGGCACCATGATAGATCGCTACGGCCTGCAGCGGTCCCTGCCGTGGGTCGGAGCCGGACTGGTGGCCGGAGGACTGATGGCGGGAGTACTGCGATGAGCAGGACGAGGCCAACCATGCCGTCGGGACTGCGCTGGAAACTGTATCTCGCCGCCCTGGGACTGCAGGGCTCCTGGAATCCGCAACGGATGCAAAATCTGGGTTTGTTGGCCATCATGGTCCGGTGGCTCGAGGGCCGGCCCCGCAACACCGAGCGTGATCGCCTGTTCTGCCGTCGCTACTACGAATTCTTCAACACCAATCCCTACCTGGCCAACTACCTGATAGGGGGCTTGGTGCGTCTCGAGGAAGAGAGCGAGAACGAGGCGTCCGTGTCGCCGGATCTGATCCGGACGGTACGGGATTCCCTGGGACGCTCGTTGGCCTCCATTGGTGATCAGCTTTTCTGGCAGGGTCTGAGACCGACGGTGGTCATGGCCACCTGCCTGCTGGGCCTGTATGGCAGGTCCTGGTATGTACTCGCCGTCTTCGCCCTTTTCGCTGCGGGGCAGTTCATGCTGCGCTGGCGTTCACTGGGGCGCGGTTACAGTCTGGGCCTGGATGTGGTGGACGAGCTGGCGGACCCTCGCTGGCATCGTGCCATCGCCTGGACTATCCGTTGCGGGATGGTTCTGACGGGAGCTGTTGCCGGGTGTTATTTCCTGCTGGTAACGAGGCTGGGGGGGCAGGGAGACGGTGGGCTGTTGCTGGCCGGAGCCGCCGTGGGCATGGGCTTGCCACTGATCTGCAGGCGCCGCCCGCCCGGTGAGATCCTGGTGCTGCTGGGATTGGTTCTGGCCGTGGTCCTGGCTTTTGCGCTTCCCGCGGCGAGGAGCTAGATTGTGAAGTCTGATATCATTTTCCCAGCCAACAAGGGAATACAGTCTTGAAGACCGCGACCGCGACCGTATCCGATCCGGTGGGCTTTCATCTGCGTGCCGCCGGGCGGATAGTTAAACTCACCAAGACCTTCACGGCGGACCTCACCATCCACTACAATGGTCGTGTCGCCAATGCGAAGAGCATCATGGGGCTGGCCAGCCTTGCCGCCGAATTCGGCGCCGAGGTCGAGGTACACTCCGAAGGTCCGGACGAGGATACGGCACTGTTGCATCTGGTCCGCCTCATCGAAGTCGACCTGGCCCGACCCGAAACCGACGAGTAGATAATGAGACACATCCAGGGTATTTCCGCTTCGCCCGGGTACGCGGTGGGGCCGGTGCACAGGGTGCGCCGCCCAGCCCTCGTGGCGCCGCGCCGTGCCATCAAGAGTACCGAGATAGATGCCGAGGTGGAACGGTTTCGTGCTGCCGTGGGCACGGCCCGCGACCAGATCCAGCAACTGGTCACGAGTCTGGCGCGGGAACTGGGTGCCGGCGATGCGGACATCCTGTCGGCACAGCTTCTGATACTGGAGGACGAACTGGTCTGGGACGCCACCTTGGCCGTGATCCGTATGGACCGTGTCAACGCCGAAGCTGCGTTCAGCCGGGCCGTAAGCGATATAGCCGCGCGTTTCCTGGAGATCGAGGACGAGACTTTCCGCGAGCGGGTGGGTGACCTCAGGGATGTGGAGCAACGCGTGCTGCGGGCCTTCGCGGGCGTGGGCGAGCAGCGGATAGATCTGCCTTCGGTACCGTCCATCGTGGTGGCCAATGATCTGGCCCCCAGCGATACGGCGGCTCTCGGTCGCGAGAATGTGCTGGGCTTTGCCATGAACGCGGGGGGTGCCACCAGCCATGTGGCGATTCTGGCCCGGAGCCTGGGTGTGCCGGCGGTCCTCGGTCTGGCCGGCGGCGCACGGTCACTGACAGCTGGCCAGGAGGTGGCCCTCGATGGCGTTGCCGGCGTCCTGATTGCCGATCCCGACGAGGAGACCCGGGAGCACTTCGGCAGCCTTACCCGCCACGAAGTGGTCATCAACGAGAAACTGGTCGGCCTGCGCGATCTGGCTGCCGAGACGCCCGACGGGCGGCAGGTGAACATGCTGGCCAACATCGAGCTGCCCATGGAGGTAGAGGAGGCCCTGGCCCGCGGTGCCGAGGGGATCGGACTTCTGCGCACCGAGTACCTCTTCTTCCAGCACCAGTCCATCCCCAACGAGCAGGAGCAGGTCCAGGTCTACGCGGAGATCGTAAGGCGCATGGAGGGTCGCCCCGTGATTTTCCGGGTACTGGACGTGGGCGGTGACAAGGTAAGCGACTACCTGGGTGCCAAGCGCGAATACAACCCGTTCCTGGGTTGGCGCGGCATTCGTTTCCTGTTGGCCAACCGCCCCCTGTTCAAGACCCAGGTCAAGGCCATCTATCGGGCGGCGGTGGCCGGGCGGGTCCGGATCATGATCCCCATGATCACGGGAGTCGGCGAACTGCGGGAAGCACGAGCGGTATGTGCCGAGGCCGCGGCCGAGTTGGCCAGGGACGGCGTGGAACATGACCCGGACCTGGAACTGGGGATCATTAACGAGACACCATCGGCGGTGTTGGCAGCGGACCTGCTTGCCCGTGAGGCGGATTTCTTCAGCATCGGCACCAACGACCTGATCCAGTACATGCTGGCCATGGATCGTGGCAATGCCCGGGTGGCCTATCTCTACCAACCCCTTCATCCGGCAGTCCTGCGGGCCATCGACCAGACCGTAAAGGCCGGCCACGAGGCCGGTATCGAGGTGGGTTTGTGTGGCGAGATGGGCTCGGAGACCCGCTTGGCCGAAGTACTGCTGGGTTTGGGACTCGATTCCATAAGCCTGCACGGGGCGGCCCTGCCCAAGGTCAAACAGGTTATTCGCTGGACCGCTGTCCCCGAGGCGCGGGCCCTGGTCGAGAGGCTCATGGCCCTGCCCACCGCCGCGGATGCCGACCGCCACCTGGCTGACTACATCGCCGAGCGCAAGCGCCGGCGCAGCGAAAAGGAGCAGGTGTGATTCCAACCGGCACGCCCGGCAGTGACCGTATGCGTGAGCTGATCGCGGATCTTCCGACTCAACTGGCAGCCAGTGCCCGGCTGGAAGGACTGGCGTCGTTGGTCACGCCGGAACAACCGCCCCGCAGCATGATCCTCGTAGGCATGGGAGGGTCGGCCATCGCGGGTGATCTGGTGCGGCCACTGCTGACCACGACGCGGCTTGATGTTCACCGTGACTACGGACTGCCGGCCTGGGTGGACCACCGGGATCTTGTACTCGCATCGAGTTATTCGGGCAACACCGAAGAAACCCTTGCCGGTTGGCATGAAGCCGGGCGGCGCGGATGCCGGCGTTTGGCGCTGACCTCGGGTGGGGAATTGGCGCAGCTGGCATCCCGGGACCGGGTGCCTACGGTGACCTTGCCGGCCGGCTTGCCGCCGCGTGCCTCCCTGGGCTACGGCCTGGGTGCCCTGGTCCGTATCCTGGAGCGCCTGGGTTGTGTGGCTGACGGTGCCGGCGCCCTGGTGGCGGCCACCGCCGAACTTGAACGCCTGGGTGCGGGGCGCCTCGCCGTGGACGCAGCCACGGCCGCCGCGGACGCCGTGGACGGGGCGGACAACCCCCATCCCCACCGCGTGGCCCGTGACCTGGTCGGTGGCCTGGCGGTGATCCATACCGCCGGCAACGAGGCACATGCCACCGGAGTACGCTTCGCGGCCCAACTCAACGAGAACAGCAAGGTACCGGCACTGGTTGCCGCCTATCCCGAACTGGATCACAACGAACTGGTGGGAT
>QNDV01000091.1 GCA_003646045.1 bacterium | reverse complement strand
GTTGGGCACATTGAACAGGGACAGGGTCTCGGTACCGCCGTACGCGAGGCTTGCCGTTGATGTCTGCAGATCAGGTATGCCCGCCGTAGCGAACACAGCCGTACCGAGAATCAGCGCGCAGGCAAAAAGACCCATGAGTTTCCTAAGAACCATTAGGACACCTCCAAAAAAGGTACGATCTAGCGAGGGTGGCTAACCCAAGCGAGCACTTTTACAATTGTGTCGAGCCCTCCTTCCACTCACATGTCCATCACTTGACGCAATAAGATTACCATAAGCCCCGTGGCCGCGCAACCACATTATTTGGGACAATCAGGTGAAAAATTGGGAGAACATCAGGGCTTTTCAGACGTGCGGTGGTACTTTCACGATTAAATAGGCGTAAATACAGCATAAATCTGGAAAAAAGTAGATTTGGTGGGCGAAACAGGATTCGAACCTGTGACTTCCTGCGTGTAAAGCAGGCGCTCTGACCAGCTGAACTATTCGCCCACCCTTTTTCGAAAACTCGACCACAGGAACATGGGGAGCAGGATGCAATACCCCCCCACCAGCAACAGGGGCCCAAAGGAAAGTCGTCCCGCATCCAGCAGCACGTATCCCAGAAGGATGGCCACCAAGGCGGCACCAAGCAACCAATTCCGGCGGAGGATTGTCATCATTTCCCCTGTTGTGACCCGGTCCCACAATCTGTTCGACGCCTACGATAATGCTCCGCGGGGGTCGCCGTCAATCACCGTGGTTTCTGCGCTCCGCGGATTTCAATGCCCGGAAACGCCGTACGGCCTGCTCATGTTCCCTGACCGTGCGGGAAAAGACATGGCCGTCCCGCCCGTCGGCCACGAAGAAAAGGGCCTCGCAGGTGGAATCCGGTCGAGCGGCCGCCTGCAGCGAGGCCTGTCCGGGGCTGCCGATGGGGCCCGGCGGCAGCCCCTTCACCCGGTAGGTGTTCCAGGCCGAACGAACCGCCAGGTCCCGGTAGAAGAGCCGCTCGCCCTTCTTGCCCAGCAGGTGGGCCACGGTGGGATCGGCCTCCAGGCGCATGCCCAGATCGATTCGGTTGCTGTAGACCGCGGCAATGCGTTCCCGTTCGTCGTCGCGCCGGGCTTCGGCCTCGATGATGGAGGCCAATACCAGCAGGCCGTGCCCACCGGGTTGACCGGTTCGTCGCCTCGAGGTGGCCGCCTCCAGTCGCGCGAACTGGGTATCGACGAGATGGATCGCTACCGCCGTCTCCGACGTGCCCGCAGCGAAGAGATAGGTATCCGGCGCCAGGTATCCCTCGCAACGATGCAGGTGTACCGACCTGGCGGCCGTCTCCACCGTCAGCAACGAATCGAGACGAGCGACTGCTTCCCGCCCCCCGGTCACGCGATCCCCGGCCAGGGCGGCACCTACCAGGGAATCGGCCGCGGCCAGGAAATCCGCCGGGTCAATGAACAACTCCCTTGCCACCAGGTCCGCGACCTCCCCCGCGGCCAGTCCCTCGGGGATGGTCACCCGGTTCTGCACACCACGACCGCTGACCAGGGTGTCCAGCAGATCGCGCGGAGACAGGGTTCCGGACAGGGCATAGAGCCCGGCCTTGAGGGCGTTGGCCCGCCCCGAGAGCCGCGCTCCCAGCAACAGTACCCGTCGATCCGCGAGCAGCCCCCGCGCCATCAGGGTATCGGCCGCCGCCGCCAGGGTCATGCCCGCCGGGATTTCCACCAGGACGGGATCATCCCCGGGAACTTGCCGTGCCGGACGGTTCCAGATCAACCAGGTCGCTGCCGCAACGGCAATCACCAGGGCAATCACCGACAGCGACCCCGCCATGATCAGCTGCCTCTTCACGACTTGCTCCCGGAAGATGAAGACAGGGGACTGTCGAGCCAGGACTGCAGGATGATGGCCGCCGCCACCGCATCGCGCTCCTCCTTGCCGGGCGCCTTGCGCAGGGCGAGCCAGCGGTCGGCCTCGGCGCTGCTGAAGCGTTCGTCCCAGAGCACCACGCGCAATTCCGTATCGCGTTCGATAACTGCTGCGAAACGCCGCACCCTGGCCACCATGTCACCCTCCCTGCCATCGGCGGTCAGGGGCAACCCCAGCACCACCGTGTCGGCCCCGCGAGCGGCGGCCAGATCGCGTATCGCCACCAACAGCGAGCCGTCGCGACCCTCCACATGGGTGCCATGTGCCATGGCCAGGCGATGCTCCGTGTCCCCCACGGCAAACCCGGTGCGGCGCAGACCGTAGTCCACCCCGATACAGCTACCAGTCATGGTGATCAGGATTCGTCTTCACCGCAGGAGCCCAGCTGCTTGACGAGCCGGACCATGAACCGTCCGTCGTCGTGGCGACCGAATTCCAGTTCATCGGTGAATTCGCGCATGATGAGGATACCGCGCCCCCGGGGTCGCATGAGTTCATCGGAAGGTTCCCAACTGCTGAAATCGAAGCCGGGGCCGGTGTCCAGAACCGTCACGGTGACGCTTTCCTCGCCCACCTCGAAGATGATCTCGATTTCTACTTCCTCGTCCAGCTTGTTGCCGTGCTCCATGGCATTGGTGCAGGCCTCGATGATGGAAGTGCCCAGTTCCTCGAGGCAACGGCTGCTGCACGAGAACTCGGTGCCGATCTCCATGAGCACCACGTCGGGAATACCGAGAAATTCCATGCGGCTGGGAAGTTTGATTACGATGCGGTTGTTCAAGTCGCTACGTCCCCGGCGTTGGTCATGCGAAACTTTGGATCGCTTCGTCCTCGTCCTGGTATGATTCGAAGACGGTGTAGAGCTTGGAGACGATGAATATGTTCTCGATACGGTCCGACACCTTGAGCAGTTTCAATTCGCCACCACTCTTTTTCAGGGTGGTGTAGCCGGAAATCAGGATGCCCAGGCCCGTGCTGTTCACCCAACGGACCTTTTCCATGCTGACCACTACATTGCGACAGCCCTCGTGGATAAGGGTCTTGAGAATCTCGTCGAAGGCCTCGGCATCGGGCCCGCCCATGAGGCGCCCGCTCATCTCCAGGATGGCCACACCGTCGCGTTTGCGTTCCTTTATCTTCACCGGCGAACCTGCTTATTGATCTCGGGACTGTATCGTGTCACGTGCATCCGCAAGTGCGCAATTCCCCCGCAGAGGTGCGCTGGAACCGAAGTAACCGCGACAGAATAGGCCACCGGGCCGCAAGTGTCCACCCTTGCGACGGTTTCCGCCGGCCCTATGCGGATTCGGCCAGGCCCGCCAGCACCGTCGCCATATCCGGTGGCAGCGGTGCCGAGAAGACCATTTCGCGTTCATCGGCGGGATGGCGCAGATGAAGTTCACCGGCGTGCAACATCTGCCTTCCGGTCGCGCGCACCATGGCCATGGCCCGCTTGCGATCCAGGTGATGCGCACCGCGTGCCCGCGCATCGTCACCGTAGAGGGGATCTCCTACCACGGGATGGCCGGAGCGGGCGAAATGGACCCGGATCTGGTGGGTGCGACCTGTCTCCAACTCGACCCGGCACAGTTGGACGAATTCGAAATTCTCCTGCACCCGGTAGCGGGTAGTTGCCGCACGACCGCCCTGCTGGACCACGGCCATGCGCTGCCGCCGCTTGGGATCCCTGCCGATATCGCCCTCGAGAACGCCCTCTTCCTCGGCCCATCTGCCCCAGCTCAGCGCCTGGTAGATCCGCCCCATGGTGCGGGCCTGGATCTGCTGCTGCAGGGCTGTCAACGCCCGGTCGTGGCGGGCCACCACCAGCAAGCCTGTGGTGTCCCGGTCCAGCCTGTGGACGATGCCCGGCCGCAACGGGTCATCACCGGCCGCCAGGTCTCCGAAGTGGTGCAACAACCCGTTGACCAGCGTACCGTCCGGGTGGCCCGGCGCCGGATGAACCACCAGACCGGCCTGCTTGTTGATGATCAGCATGTCGTCGTCCTCGTACAGGACGTGCAACGGTATATCCTGGGCCACTGCGGTGAGCGGCTGCCGGGGCCGGGGTGTGAAGACAATCTCCATGCCCGGCTGCAGGCGATATCCCTTGGGACGCGCAACACCGTCTACGAGAACCTGTCCGTCGGCCAGTTCGGACTGGATGCGGTTGCGGGACAGGTCGGGGCAGCGATCGCGCAGGAAGGTATCAAGACGCTGGTTCGTGTCGCCAGGCTCCGTGGTCAGGACGCGGCGATCAACCTCACCGTCCAGGGGTTCGTCAATCATGTCCACGCCGGTCCTCCAGCAGCAGGCACAGGAACAACACCACACCCCCCAGGGTCACGGCGATGTCGGCGACATTGAAGGTATAGAAGCGGTGTGAGCCCACACCCAGGTCGATAAAATCCACGACGCGGCCGTCGTAGAAGACCCGGTCCACCAGATTACCCAGGGCTCCCCCCAGGATAGCCGCCATGGCGCCGCGTCTGACCCTCAGCGCCGGTTCAGTGGTGGTGTAGAGCCAAGTCAGAAAAACGGCGGCAGCCAGGCTGACCGCCACCAACACCCATCGTCCCACGGGGAACAGACCCATGGCCGAACCGGGATTGCGAACATAGATGAAGCGTGCCAGCTCTCCGAGAACACGGACCTTGGCCCGCAGTGCCTCCTCGTTGGCCAGCACCAGTCGTTTCGAGATGAAGTCGACGACCAGGACCAGGGGCGCCCACACCCAGGGTGGCAGGAGACGGACCATCAGAGGTTGCCCGCCTCCTCCTTCTCCTTGCATTCGATGCAAAGACGGGTGTAGGGCAGACGCCGCAGACGGGGCAGACCAATGACCGCGCTACACTCCTGGCACTTACCGTAGGAGCCGTCCTCGATGCGCCGCAGGGCCTCCTCTATGTTGTAGAGGTAGCGACCCTCGGTATTGGCGAACTTGATGGTGGTCTCGTACTGGAACTCGTCCGTGCCCTGGTCCGCCATATGATTCGAATGGGCCTTGCCCACCTCGAGCCCCGACTGGTCATCGGTATGCTTGATGATCTTCTCGTGCTGGGCAAGGGACTGCCCCACCCGCTCCTTTTCCGCAACGAGCAGATTACGGAATCTCTGGAGTTCTGTCTTACGCATGATTCCTCCCGCGAACGGCGTCAGGCCCTTTCCAAGGCTATGGCGATCTCGTTCCCGTCGATCTCGAATGTGTCTTTATACGCCAATTCCCCGGTGTCGGCAACGCCGACCGCGAGGGTCTCCGTACGAATCCGCTCACCGTGGGCCGCTACGGCCTCCTGAACCTGCCGGGATCCGGCTACTACCAGCTCGATGCGGTCCGACACCTCCAGCCCGCTTTTCTTGCGCAGGTTCTGGACCTTGTTGATGATCTCACGGCACAGCCCCTCTGCCCGCAAATCGGCGGTCAGGGTGGTGTCCAGCGCCACGGTCAGTCCCTGGTCGCTGCCGGCCACCCAGGGTGCCACGCCCTCCTCGCGAACCTGGATCTCCCCGGCGGTGAATGTCACGGCTTCACCGTCCACATCCAGTTCCACCTGTCCCTCGCCGCGCAGGGTCATGATATGGGCGGGCGTCATGGCGGCGATGGCGGCGGCGGCCCGGGGCACGCCTTTGCCGAAGCGGGGCCCCAGGGCGCGGAAGTCGGCCTTGGCCGCCAACACCGCCACCTCGCGGGGATCGGCGATGGTGCCCACCTCCTTGACATTCAATTCGTCGGCCACATAACCCTTGAGGCGGTCGTTGGCCATGACCATCGCCACCCGGTCGTCCGCCGTGTGCATTACCAGTCGTCCCAACGGCTGCCTGGTCTTGAGGGCTGCCTCCTGGCGCAGGCTGCGGCCCAGACCCACCACCGTCTGGGCGGCCGACATGGCCCGCTCCAGTTCGGTATCCACCAGTTTCTCCTGCGAGCGGGGATAATCCTGCAGATGGACCGAGGCGCTTTCATCCCCACGCCAGGCCACCAGGGCCCGGTAGATCTCTTCGGACGTAAACGGGACAAAAGGCGCCAGCAGACGCAGGCTCGTCTCAAGCACCGTATGCAGGGTGGTGAACGCGGACCGTTTGTCCGGCGTCATCTCCCCCTTCCAGAAACGGCGTCGACTCAGACGCACGTACCAGTTGCTGACATCGTCCATGACGAAGGCCGTCATGGTCTTGGCGGCTCGAGTGAGGTTCAGCGCCTCCAGGTCCACCGTAACGCTGCTCGTGACGCTCTGCAGGCGACTGAGAATCCAGCGGTCCAGCAGATCGGGTTCACCGGGAACGTCCCCGCCGGGTGTAAAGCCGTCCAGGTTGGCGTACAGGGCGTAGAAGGCGTAGGAATTCTCCAGGGTGGCCAGCAGTTTGCGCTGGGCTTCCTTCACGCCTTCGCGGTCGAAGCGGGTGGGCGTCCACACCGGACTGCTGCTGATCATGTACCAACGCAAGGGGTCGGCGCCCTCGGCACCCATGATCTCCATGGGGTCCACGGTGTTCCCCACGCTCTTGGACATCTTCTTGCCCTTCTTGTCCAGGATCAGCTCGTTGACCAGGCAGCTCTTGTAGCTGCTGGTGCCGGTCAGGAACGTGCTGATGACCAGCATGGTATAGAACCAGCCGCGGGTCTGGTCCACGCCCTCGCTGATGAAGTCGGCGGGGTACTGGCTCTCGAAGAGCTCCTTGTTCTCGAAGGGGTAGTGGTACTGGGCGAAGGGCATGCTGCCCGAGTCGAACCAGCAGTCGATGACCTCGGGGGTGCGCCGCATGGTGCCGTCGCAGCCGTCGTTGACACATCCGAATACAAGATCGTCAACATGGGGTCGATGCAGATCCAGCTGCGACTGGTCGGTACCGGTCAGTTCACCCAGTTCGGCACGACTCACCGGCAGGTGCAACTCACCGCACCGGTCGCAGACCCACACGTTCAGGGGCGTACCCCAGAAGCGATTGCGACTCAGTGACCAGTCGATATTGCCGGACAGCCAGTTGCCAAAACGATTGGCGCCGACTTCGGGCGGGGCCCAGGTGATTTCCTTGTTGGCCTCCACCAGCTTGTCCCGCATTTCGCTGGTGCGGATGAACCAGCTGGGCATGGCGTAGTAGATCAGCGGGTTGTCGCAGCGGTCGTGGAACGGGTAGTCGTGGGCATAGGTCTGCCGGGCGTAGAGACTGCCCTGCTCGTCCAGATGCCTGATGATCAGGGGGTCGGCCTCCTTGACGTGCAGCCCCGCCCAAGGCTCGACCTCGGGCACGAAGGCCCCGTTGGCGTCCACCGGACGCAGGAAAGCCAGGTTCTCTCGCCGCCCCACCTGGTAGTCGTCCTCGCCGAAGGCCGGGGCCATGTGGACGATGCCCGTACCCGAATCGAGGGTCACGAAATCGGCAGCGACGATACGGAAGGCATCCTCGCCCTCGTCCGGCGCCACGAAGGGCAGCAACTGCCGGTAGCGACGGCCCAGCAGGTCGCGGCCCTTGACGGTTTCCAGGACCTCGGTCTCGACGTCGTCGTCCAGCACGCCCAGGCGGGCCTCGGCCAACACCAGCACCTCGTCACCGTGACGCACGCGGACGTAGTCGAAGTCCTCGCCCACGGCCAGGGCCACATTGGCAGGCAGGGTCCAGGGCGTGGTGGTCCAGGTCAGGAAACTCTCGTCCCCGTCGACGGCCCGCAGCCGCACGAAGATACTGGGGTCATTGACCTGCCGGTAGCTGTTGGCCATTTCGTGGCTGCTGATGGGCGTGGCGCAAACGGGGCAATAGGGCACCACCTTGTGGCCCCGGTAGAGCATATCCTTGGCGTGGAACTGCCCCAGGATCCACCACACGCTCTCGCTGTAATCGTTGTCGTAGGTGATGTAGGGATCGTCCAGATTCACCCAGTAGCCCAGCTTCTCGGTGACGGCATCCCAGTCGCCATTGCAGGTCCAGAAGCTCTCGCGGCACTGCTCATTGAAGGGCCCCCGGCCG